>JAFUPE010000028.1 GCA_017481395.1 Ruminococcus sp.
AATAAAGTATTTCTACACCCTCATAGATGCCGCAGTTGCTCACGTTATGAGAAGCGAAGGCGGCTACATCTGGGCCTGCAAGAACTACGATGGCGACGTTATGAGCGACATGGTTGCTACAGCTTTCGGCTCACTTGCTATGATGACAAGCGTGCTTGTATCTCCTGACGGAGTTTACGAATACGAAGCAGCACATGGCACTGTTCAGCGTCACTACTACAAGTACCTTAAGGGCGAAGAAACATCCACAAACTCTGTTGCAACTATTTTTGCATGGAGTGGTGCCTTAAGAAAACGCGGCGAACTTGACGGAAACAGCGAACTTATGGCGTTTGCGGACAAGCTTGAAAAAGCTACTATCGATACCATTGAAAGCGGTATTATGACAGGTGACCTTTACCTTATCTCGACTTTAGAGAACAAAAAGAAGGTCAACACCACAGAATTTTTAGAGGCTATCGGTAAACTTCTTACAGAATATTGCGGCTAATCCGCAGAGGTTTTAATATGAGTAAATCTGCCAACATATCTATGCCCGTTATCAGAAGGCTTCCCGGCTACTACCGAACCCTTAAGGTTTTGGAGGACAAAGGAATTGAGCGCATAAGCTCAGGCAAGCTTGCAGAGCTTATGAACAGCAACGCTTCTCAGATAAGGCAGGACCTTAACTGCTTTGGCGGCTTTGGTCAGCAGGGCTACGGGTATATTGTTTCTGACCTTAAGGAAGAAATTGCAAAAATCATCGGTATCGACAGAGCGAAAAACGCAGTTATCTGCGGTTTTGGTAACCTTGGTAAGGCACTTTACCACCATTTCGATGCCAACAAATATGGCTTTGAGCTTGTTGGACTTTTTGATTCAGACAAGCAAAAGCAAGGTCAAGCCGTAGGCAAGCTCTTTATACAGAGCGAAAAGAATATTATTGAGTTTTGCAAGGCAAACAACGTTGAAACTGCGATTATATGCGTTCCTACAAAATTTGCCGAGGGCGTGGCAGATATGCTTTACGAAGGCGGTGTCAGAAGCTTCTGGAATTTCAGCCACTTCAAGGTACGTACCAAATACAACGATGTGGTTGAAGAAAATGTACACCTCAGCGAAAGCCTGATGACTCTCTCTTACCTTATTGATAACTGATATACAAAAATCCCACGTTTACAAAGAGTAAACGTGGGATTTTTTATGCTATTATGTTCATTAGCTCTGTCAGAGAATCAATAACCACAGCGGTAGTTTCGGCAAACTCTAATCGGCTTTGGTGTCCCTGTGTAGTCAGCACGCAGTCGCACCCTATGTCCTGAGCCATCTTAAAGTCAGCCACTTAGTCACCGATAACGATTGCCTCGTTTGGGTCAATGCCCTTTTCTGCAAAATACTTTACCGCAAGGTGAGTTTTATCTTCAGCAATAAGATTATCATGGGCAAGAATTCTGTCGAAATAATCAGTAAGCCCAAACTCAGCAAGTCGTTTTGTAACCTTGTTGATATGAGTTGCGGATATTACCGTCTGCAGCTTACCTTTATCGTTAAAGTACTCAAGCACTTCATCGGCGTGTGCCATAACTGCTCGGTCTTTCAGGTGGTTTTCATAGCCTTCGTTGAATTCAGCAGCAATTTCGTCAAAATTCATTGAGTATAAATCCTCAAAAATATGCTCGTAAAATTTAATTATAGGGGTATCAACGTAGCTTGCGTATTGCTCAAAGTTGATTACGGGCAGACTACGCCTTATAAGCATATCGTTGACAGACGATAAAGCCGCGTCAATATCATCAATCAGGGTACCGTTAAAGTCCCAGATTAGCACTTTATATTCTTTCATATTTTCCTCAGATTCGCTTTTTTAGTCCTAAAGTGGTAAACATATCAATAAGTTCTTTAGCCTCCTGAGAATCAGCACAAGCAAAGTATTTACCTATGTTTTTTGTAGTTACGTTACGCCTAATAATAAGCCTGTCAACCCAATGCACCGGTATAAAAAAAGGATAAAGTACAGGTAGCTTATCAACAACCTTGAAGCGGAGCTGCATCCACTTAAGGGTTGGAAAAAGCTTATTGATAATTCTTGTTACTCCGTTTTTAGCACCCGAAGAATTATCCTTAAAGTTACTTATGCTGTCAGACAGAAATGTAACGCTTACTCTGCCGTAAGTACAGGAATTTAAAATAAACCAAGCACTTTTGGTATTAATATTTATTTCTTCGTTACCCGAAAACCAATTTTGGCACAAGTCTAAGGTTTTTTTCTCGAAATCCAAAAGCAAAATTTCCTTTAAAATCTTGCTGGTGTACTCCCTGTCAAGTGCTTCTGCGTGTTTTTTTAGAAAAACATATACATCCATATACATTCTTATACCTGCACCGCCGAATTTAACATGATTTGCAAGGTGCTCGAGCATATATATGTACACGTCCTCAAGGCTCATTCGGGCAATATTTGAGTTCTCCTCAAGCTGTGCTCTTTGCCATATATCCGAAAAATAGCTGTAAGCCGGTGATTCTTCAGTTAAAAGATAACTATGCATCTCAAAATGAAGGATATCGTCCTTACGGTACGAAGTATCCTTTTCGCCTACACTTTCTTTAACATATCCGTTTTCAAGAAATATCTTTTCAACTGCAGTGCGGTTAGAGGGCTCGCAAAGAATGTCAACGTCACACATAGTACGAAGATACGGCACAGGATAGTCAGCTTTGGTAACGATACCCTTAAAAGGCATACATTTTATGCCTTTTGAGCTAAGAATACCAAGCATTCTTTCGGTTTCAAATGACAGGTTAAGGTCAGAAACAATCTGTTCCTGATGCATCTGCTTTAGATATGCCATCATTGTGCCTTTTGGCCGACGGCTTTCGGGTAATTTTTGTATGGCATAGTAAAGCATACCACCTAAAGAATGATTTACGGCAATATCGTAAACCATTCCCCAGTTAAGCGGCTCGTCAGGCTCGGGGACAGCAGATGAGTTTAACACCGACTGCATAAGCTGCAAAAAGTATTTTAAATTGTAATCAGCTTCAACTAATGCTGTGCTCATTTTCTAACACCGTAATTTTTTTATCAATGATTCTTACTTCTTTATTGCATACGTCGTTAGCGGCTTTTTTGTGAGAAATAAGAATACAGGTTTTATCGGAAAGCTTTTTAATATTATCAAGCAGCCTAAGCTCGGTCATTTCATCCAACGCAGAGGTTGCCTCATCCAGAAGAATAACAGGTGCATCAGAAAGGAACGCCCTTGCAATAGCCACACGCTGAACCTGACCCTCGGAAAGTCCTAAGCCCTTTTCACCGATTACAGTGTCAAGTCCATCAGGAAGCTCAACAATAAAATCCGCACACGCAAATCGGATTGCACGCCAGATATCCTCATCGGTTGCATCGGAATTAATAAAGGAAACATTTTCTCTAATAGTTCCCGAAAGCAGGAAGTTGCCCTGTGGTACATAAGAAAAGAACTTTCTTGTATTGGTATCTACGGTAAGCTTTTTGCCGTCTTTAAACTTAAGGTAAATTTCTCCGCTTTCAAGAGGAAATACTCCCAAAAGAAGCTTGGTGAGCGTGCTTTTGCCGATGCCCGAAATGCCTGTCATAACCACAAGGTCGCCCTTATTAACAGTAAGGCTTGTGTCCTCAAATATCTCGTCGCGGTCATATTTGAAAGAGATATTGTCAAACTCTATGCTCTCAAGCTCAGAGTAAAGCTTGGCTACATCAAGGTTACTGTCATTTATTTCCGGCTCGTCATCTAAACCTTCAAGCTCGATAATTCGCTCGGCAGAAGCCACTGCACTATAGAATGTAGGAATAATACTTGTAAGTGAATTAATAGGCACACTGATTTGTGAAACAAGAGAAAGCACCTGAGAAAGGGTACCGTAATCAATTAAGGGGTCATTATTGGCAATTTTTACGGCACAATAAAACAAACCGAAAAGATAGGCACCGTTAAAAGCCAAGGTAAAGGCAGAATGTGTAGTAATGGAAATAATATTTCGTTTAGCCTTACGCTTGAAATTTTCCTCCTGAAGCTCTGATGCTGTTTTTTCAACCTTATCCTCTGCCTTGAAGACCTTAACCACCATTAAGCTTGCTAAGGTTTCCTGCATGAAGGAACGGATTTTTCCGTCGGTTTCCATAATCTGCTTGTGATATTTTTTCATAGAGCCTTTGAAAAGAGAAGAAAAAATAAACACACTCAGGCCAACACCTATGAAAAGCAAGGTGAAAAGCGGATCGATTGTAGCAAGGACTACAAAAATACCGATAAGCTTAACAATAATAAATACTACGTTAGGAATTATTGTCGTAATTGTACCTGCAATAGTGCTTACATCGTCATTAAGACGGTTAAGCATTTCGCCGGTATGAAACTTAGTAATCTGAGCGTAGCTTTTTTTGAGCATCTTTTTATACAAAGAAGATTTAATATCAATAGTAAGCCTTGCTGTTATTCTGAAAACCAAGTGATTATTCAATATTCTCGAAACTACTTGAGAAATTGTAATAATAACAAAAATAGTTCCCCAAAAGAATATTGCATCAAGCCTTTGGTCGGTGGCCATACCAAACTTACCAGTAGCAGAGTTAATAACATTCCTGAGCATATAGGAAATAACAATACTGCCGCAAGCAATAATTACATTAACTATTGTAAGCAAAACAATAGGCAGCCTCTGCTTTTTAGCATTCTTAAGTATCCACTTAATGGTATCGATATCAGTAAGCTTGGTAAATAGCTTATTTAAAGTAGAATTCTTTTTCAAAGCAATTCCTCAAATCTTTATAAAATAAAAATCTATCGGGGCGAAAATGCTTTCACCCCGTCGAAAAAATTATGCAATAAGATTAGCATCCTCAAGCTCTTTGATAAAACGGATAAGGTCAGCCTTTGCGGTTGCTTCGTCAACCTCATACTCTTCAAGCATTGCGGCAAGAACACCCTCAACAGTATTCTCGTTTTCAAGTTGATGCCAAAGAAAAGCACCAACCTCGTTAAGATTAATCATTCCGTTAAATTCTGCAACTGCTGCACCAATAGGAACAACAACATAGCAATCTGCAACTTTTCTGAGCATATAATTTTCTTTAATTTTCATGACAAGCATCCTTTCAGTTATTTAAAATCCCCATGGCTGTATCTACCGCGGAATCATCAAGATTACACCGTAATAAATATGCGGGATAGTTTGTTAATATCTGCGAAAACAGCTCAAGCTGTCTGTCACCTATTTTTTCGCTTGCTCTGCCGGGTGATTGATTAAGAAGCAGTGCAATTGATTTTGAGGGAGGAATTCTTTCGAGGGAGTTTTCCTCGCCTCGCTCAATAAACACCAACGCACCTAACTCAGCAGATATATTTTTCTGCACGTCGGTACCACCTGCAAAGGGAGTGCCGTAAATGTAACACTTGCCGTCAATAATTCTGAAGGACGGCTTGTCGTCGTTAATTATATCAGCTCTGTCGCCAAATCTTTTGAGCCATTTTTTAGTATGTGTCGATTTACCTGTACCGCTTGAAGCTGAAAACAAATATGCTCTGCCGTCGAAAAGCAATGCAGAACTGTGAATATAGCTGCCGTAATACTTTAATAGTAAACGGTTAAATCGGCTGCAAAGCACCATATTTTCGGCAACTGCAGGAGTAATATCCACACCGTTTGTCACAAGATAATCTATTCTTTCGGGGGGTGCCTCAATAGAAAACAAAGGCTCCTCTTCCCCATCATAAAGATAAGGCTTATACCAATATGCGGTCTCGGCAAATTCCTGTTTCATTTCAACCACAATATCGGCAATTTTATATTTAGCCATTATAATAATACCTCGTCACCGACAAAAAGAATATTTAAATATCCGGCAAGGTACTTTTGAATTTGGGTTGCATCCTTAATTGTTACGTCACCCACAGAATCAACGTTTGCAAGGAAAAGCTGAATATGGTCAAGAACTACAATTTGTGCAACCTCTTTCTGAATAAGGGTTACGTCTTTAATAGAAACTCTGCCGTCTAAATCGGTATCACCAATGTAGTAAGCCTTAAGCGGAGAAGTAGTGCTTTCAACGGAAGACGAAGGCACAGTTGCAGTAGATGATGTCAAAGCCGAAGATGTAGCTGTTGGTTCGGTTGTATCTGAGGAAGCATCCACAGATGTTGAAGCAGATTCAGAAGGCTCTGTTGAAGTTGTGCCTGTCGCAGAAGTAGAGCTTTCCACAGGGTCGGTAGATGCTGCAGAAGACGAAGGAGTCGACTCGGTAGCATCAGTAGCAGTGCTTGACTCGGTGGAAGAAGTAACAGCCGCTGTAGAAGAGGTACCCTCTGAGGCATCAGTTGCTGTGGAAGTTACTGCCTCGGACTCGGTTGTAGGCTCAGTAGCTGCTGTAGTAGGCTCAACGTATGTACCATAAGAGATAAAGGTTATATTATTATCAGTAGCGTACTGCTTTGCAAAGGTATCTTCCCAACCGCCAATCATCATAGAATCACAACCATCAAAGGCTGTGTCTGCAATTTCGGTTAAAGAAGCAGGCAAAGTAGCTATCATAAGCTTAGTACATCCGTAAAAAGCATAAATATCGATTTTTTCAATTCCCTGCGACAAAACAACTGTGGCAAGGCTTGTACAATATGTAAAGCATCTTGAAGGAATAGTCTTTAATGCAGTACCCTCTTCTATCTGAATCATAGAAACAGAAGAGCAATTATAAAATGCATTACCGCCTATTACCTCAACGCTTGAAGGGATAATTATCTCTTTAAGTCCGGTACATCCGTAAAAGGCAGATGCACCGATTTCGGTAATAGTGGCGGGAATATTTACATGTAAAATGTCTTTATTGTTAATGAAGGCACTGGAATTGATTTTGGTAACCTTCTTTCCGTTAAACGTAGCAGGAATTGTAACGTTGGCACCCTTGCCGGTATAACCTTCAATATAATATTCGTCGCTGTTTGCAGAAGGCAATTCATACTTCCAATCACCGTCGGCGATAATAGTTGCAGCAAAAACATTGGTTGCGGAAATTATTGACACTACAAGTAAAACCGCACACAGAATAACTGAGCAAATTCTCTTTTTCACGACAACACCTCATAACTATATATTTATATTTATTATACAATACTTTTATATAAAAAGCAACCAATACAAGCTATTAAATTAAACAAAATAACAAGGCGACGGATTAATGTATCCGTCGCCTTAATTATAATAGTTAGTTGTTTAGACTACCATTATTACGCTTAGAATGGATCAATCTCATCCTTTACGTCGGTACCTCCAACTTCAAACTCTGTACCGCTGTTACTGGCTGCTGCCAACACGCTTGTTTTAAGAGAAAAAACGGTAATTTCCATTTCAGGAGCTTCATATACTCGTTTCATAAAAATTCCCTCCTATTCAAATCACAAAATATTATAAAACAAATAAATGACAATGTCAAGTATATATTTTATTCAAATGTGGTGTTGTCTTCAACCACAGCATCCTTCATACCTTCTTCGTAAATGTTCTGATACTTAGCATCGCCGAAGTAGTAAACAGACTCACCTGTTTCATTATCGGTAACCTTTGCGTATGCATATACATTGTAGAAGTATCCGCGGTTCTTCTCGGTGTTGTTGTAAGAAATTGTAAGAAGAACACGGTTGAAGTTAGTAATCTGGTTGGAAGTAGTGTAGTTGTAATAAGCAATAAGGTTAGTCTTATCGGTAATACCGTTACCATCAGCAGCTAATTTAAGGTTATCAATATCCTTATCGTTAGAGCCGTAACCCTTATTAGTTGCAATCTCAAGAGCCTCGTTAAATGTAGCCTCGTCGTTAACCATAACGCCTGTACCGAACATCTGAACAACTACACCGTACTCAACTGAAACGTTTTCTACTCTCTCGTAGTCTTCAAGAGTTACGTGAGCACCTGCCCAGTTGCCTTCAAGCTCTTCGCCTCTGTAGATAGGCTGATCTTTGTAGCCTTCCTCGCCATAGAGGTGAGGTGTAATAATGTTAATGATGTAGTCAACGATTACCTTATCGCTTGTAACGTTACCATACTTATCGGTTGTCTGCTCACGGCCGTAAACAGGCTCATCAAGAGATACGCTGAAGTCAATACCGCCGGAAGTCTTTTCGTAACCGATATGCATATTTGCAGTTATACGATAACCGAAGTATGCGTTGTAAGTAATAATCTTATCGCCGTCAGTGTAACTACCACTCTCGTCGAGATCTTCGTACCAGAAGCCGTAGCCTGAGTTACCGCCGAAGAGCTCGTTAGCATCTAAGTTAATAACCTCATTATAACCGCCGGTTTTAACGATTGTATCGGGACCATTGTAGATAGTTACCTCGTACATTGATTCAGGCTGGTCAGCCCATAATACGAAGGTCATGGTATCGTACAAAGCACTGTTGATTTTCCACTGAGTATCCTTGTAGTAGTCCTCAACGTAAGGAGCATTTGCAAGAATTGTGTTTGTCCAGCCGTCGCCAGAAATATAAGCAGGGGTGTAAGGAGTATCGCCGTTACCCGCAAAGCCTTCTACTTCAGCATCACTGAGAACATAAGGAACGTAATAGTACTTAACGCCACCGAAACGGTCGTTGTACTGATAAATAAGAGTTACGTTAACGTCAACAGGCATAATGTCGGAATAAAGGTCAATAACGAATGCATCGTCATCCTTAACAGTATATTTAAACTGGAAGTAAACGATGTCGTTTCGACCAACAACAGTACCCTTGTTGTCATAGAGGTTATCGTCTGAATCTACGCCAACCTCTTCGAAAGTCTTGTTACCATTCTTGTCAACTGCATTTGTGTACCATGAATAGAACTTGTCAGCACCGGTAGCGTCTGTAGCAATTGTAATAATAAGCTCGTCGCCTTCTATAGCTGCAAGATTTGCTGTATTGCTACCCTTAAGTAAGGTTGTGCTTGTGCCCTGTGTAGTATTCTCAATACCAACGTAAAGCACTGCGTTACCGCCATGTGCGGGAGGAACGTAGTATGCATCAGTATCAATACCCTGATAGAGGTAGTGGTTTACGTAGAACTGACCTTCTTCAAGAGGTTCGAATACAGCTGTGTAGGTTGTACCGATAGCAACTGTAATGGGTGTTGAAATGTTTGTGCTAAAGAGTTTACCATCTGCAGAATACCAACCAACAAACTTGTAGCCTGTGTTGGGCATTGCGGAAAGTGTAGCTGCAGAACCACGGGTTGCGTCAATGTTCTGATAGCTTACGTTGATAAAGCCTGTACCGTATTCTGCTTCATTTACAGGGGTTGCAGTGTTAATGTCATAAGTGCCGTTATCGTTCATAAGTGCAACGTTAACAGCAACGTTAACTGTTACAGAAACGTCTGCGTCACCATACCACTCACCGTCGTAACGGTTGCCGTTTACGTGCTCGTAAGAGATGTAAGCACGCTGATTCTCGTAAGCTGTGAGTGTAGACCAGATAGCGGCATCCTCGTCGTGAAGCTCGTAGGAGTAGCACTTGCCGAGGTATGTACCACTTGCGTTGTAGAGATAGCATTCAACGTACCACTGACCGTCAAGTGTACCATCACTTACTGACTTGTCACCTGTCTGAACAATGTAAAGAGCACCGCTGTCAGAAAGTGTAGCGTCGATTTCTTCAATATTATTGCCGAAGATATCTGTCTTAAGACCTGAGTAGTCAGTAAACTGAACGAAGTCCCAGTTACCGCCGGAAATATTAATAGAAGATGTAGAAACTCTGCTTGAGTTGTAGGTATCGTTTGTATCCTTAAGAACGAAGGTAATGTTTTCCTTTTTGTCATTAAGAAGAGAGATGAACTCATAATAGTCGTAGGTCTGAATGTTGGAGTAATCGTTTACAACAACATCATAACCGTCGCCATTAGCATAGTTATTGAAGGTAATACCTGAAATCTGAATCTTGTCATCTGTGCCGTACTCAACGTAAGTGTAGTAAACACCGTCAAGACCTGCTACAGGAATTAATACCTGACCTGAGTATTTACCGAACTGCTCATACTTGTTTACACCGCTAACTTTGTACCAAGTGTAAGCGGCAAGGTATTTGTCCCAATTTTCAATATCCTTGTCAGCAACAGCGTAAACTGTAACAGTCTTAACGCCGGCATTATCAAGCCACTGCTTGGTGTGGAAGTATACGGGAATAACTGTATTTGTTTCCTCGGTAAATACATAAGAGCCGCTGTAAAGACCGTTACCAAGGTTAGTAGCAGATACGAACTCGGTACCGTTGATTACCCAACCCTCTACGCGGTAATCGTAAGCGTTGGATTCGGGAGCGTTCATGTTAACCTGTGTATAGAAGGTAACAGGTGCACCCTTTTCAGCCTGAGCTTCGTCATGATATGTGTGTGAAGTTGA
>JAFUPE010000029.1 GCA_017481395.1 Ruminococcus sp.
ACGCAGAGGGTACACCTGTTCCCATTCCGAACACAGAAGTTAAGCTCTGTAGTGCCGATGATACTTGGCTGGCAACGGCCCGGGAAAATAGGAAGATGCCAACACAAAAGAGCTTCCACCCAATAGGGTGGTCGTTTTTTTATGTCCGAAATTTTTCGGACATAATGAAAAAAATCCCGTGAGGGGATTTGTGAAATATCCTGTAGATATGAAGTAGCTTTCGCTATGAAGTACGCTTTGCGTATGGGATTTATTTTACTTCATATCAGGCTTTGGCTGATACTTCATATTTGTCAAATAAAAATACTTTATTAAAACAAAACACCGCAGACTAAACATAAAAGTCTGCGGTGTGTTTTTATGTAGTATTAAATTACTCAGCTTCGGTTGATGCAACCTCTGCAGGAGCTTCCTCTGCTACAGCTTCAGCAACAGGAGCAGTTTCCTCTGTTACAACTTCAGCAACAGGAGTTTCTGCGACAGCAGTAGCCTCTGCCTCTACAGCAGGAGCCTCAGCATCTTTTTTGTTCATTACAAAGTACTGAAGAGCAAAAGCGCCGATAACTGCGAGCTCACCAAAGAGAAGGAAGAACCAGCCAACGTGAACGCCTGCCTTAACATACTCTGAATAGTAGCCGCTTACAAGCTTGTAGGTTGCAGGAATAATAATACCCTGAAGAACAGTAATTGTAAAGCAAAGTGCGGATGTAAGACCTGCCCAGAATGTCTGCTTGAAGTAAGCAAGACCCATAATGCCTAAAGTGAGGATAAACACAAATACACCCCAATTAAGCTGGAAAAGAATATCGGTATCGAATGACTTAACACCCCAAATTTCTACACCGTAGAAGATGTTAGGTAAAAATGCACCGATAAACATAAGTGTAGCACCGGCAAGTGCCACAAGACCGGGAATGTCCTTTAAAATGTTTGTGAGTCTACCGAGAAAATCGAAGGTTTTGATGTTCTTAAACAAAGAGATAAGCTCAGCTATTCTCTGTTTGAAGTTGAAAACGCTCTTGAAATCCATGATAAAACCCCTTTCAAATATTAATATTTTGTCAATTGAATTTGACTAATATAATAATACTAAAAAATTTGTGGCTTTGTCAATGTAACAAAACCACAAATAATTTAAAAGAATTAAGCTAAAATCATATATACTATCGAAAAGCAGGAAAGGGATACCGAGCAGATAATAGAAACCACAGAAAGCACAAAGCCTGCCTGGTTAATCTTTATAGATGTACCTAAAAAGCGTGAAAGTGCACACAGAGCAATAGAAAACGTTGCCCACATTACAGATATGCAGCACAGTGCCAAAAGAGGTGCGTTCATAATCTGGGCAAAGGACATATGCAAAAGCTTTTGTGCAAGAAGCTCGGTAATACCTGAGGCGGTCATTGCCATTAAGGATTGTGCCACCGTAAACCACATAGAGATTATGGCAAATATAAATCCGGGAATACCAAAGGTTCTGGCAAAGACTCTGCGTCTTTTAGATACTACAGGCTTTGCTTCGTAAACGGAACCAGTAGGGTTTGCTGTTTGTTCGGTTGTCATCTGCTCACCACCTTGACAAAATTGCATTTATATACCGCTTTTGGCGGTGTGTATATTTGCTTAGTAAATGCTAAGGGTCGCTTCGCTCCGAATTATTAAACATTAAAGCGGAAGAGAACAACATCGCCGTCGTTCATTATGTATTCTTTGCCCTCGCTTCTTACCAACCCCTTTTCTTTAGCGGCGGTCATACTGCCGCATGCTATAAGGTCGTCAAAGGCGATAACCTCGGCACGGATAAAGCCACGCTCGAAGTCAGAGTGAATTTTACCTGCGGCACCTGGTGCTTTGGTGCCTTTCTTAATAGTCCATGCCCTTACCTCCTGCTTGCCTGCGGTAAGGTAGGAAATAAGGCCTAAAAGCGAGTAGCACTCATTAATAAGTCTGTCAAGACCTGATTGCTCGAGACCTAAGTCGGACAGGAACATTTCCTTGTCTTCTTTGTCCATTTCGGAAATCTCAGCCTCAATTTCGGCACATATAGGAAGCACAGCGGCACCCTCTTCGGCGGCAAGCTCTTTTACTCTTTTAAGTCTTGCATTGTCCTCTATACCTGATGAAAAGTCGGTGTCGCTCATATTTGCGGCGTAGATTACGGGCTTGTTTGTAAGCAGTGCAACGTCAGAAAGAAGTGCGGCCTCGTCATCAGAGCATTCTACTGCTCGTGCACATTTTCCTTCGTTTAAAGCATCAAGAACCCTCTGGAAAAAATCAAGCTCAACCTGATATTTTTTGTCAGCCTTTAAAAGCTTTTTGGTTTTGTCGATTCTTCTCTCGATCATTTCGACGTCAGAAAGGATAAGCTCGAGATTGATTGTCTCGATGTCTCTTAAGGGGTCAACACTGCCCTCAACGTGAATGATGTCATCATTTTCAAAGCATCTTACTACGTGTACAATGGCGTCGCATTCGCGGATATTTGAAAGGAACTTGTTGCCAAGACCTTCGCCTTTTGATGCACCCTTAACAAGACCTGCAATGTCAACAAATTCAATTGTTGCAGGGGTGTATTTATCGGGGTCGTACATCTCGGCAAGCTTGTCAAGCCTTTTGTCGGGAACAGAAACAATGCCTACGTTGGGCTCAATTGTGCAGAAGGGGTAGTTTGCAGATTGTGCACCTGCATTTGTAATTGCGTTGAAAAGTGTACTTTTGCCTACGTTTGGTAAGCCTACAATACCTAATTTCATTTTTATCTTTACCTCCTAGGAAATCCTGATATATATGGTGTTTTCTGAATCTCTTCTTTTCTATGAGTGCCACAACGAGTGCCACCAA
>JAFUPE010000030.1 GCA_017481395.1 Ruminococcus sp.
ACAATAGTTACAATCACAGATACAGCCGGTAACGCTATATCTTGGGCAAGTGCCGGTGGTTTAGGCTTCCGCGGCTCAAGAAAGAGCACACCATTCGCTGCTCAGACAGCTGCTGAAACTGCAGCCAAGGCAGCTATGGAACACGGCATGAAGACAGTAGAAGTTTACGTTAAGGGTCCTGGTGCAGGTAGAGAAGCTGCAATCAGAGCACTTCAGGCAACAGGTCTTGATGTTACAATGATCAAGGACGTAACTCCTATTCCTCATAACGGTTGTAGACCACCGAAGAGAAGAAGAGTCTGATTGTAATTAAACGTAAAGGAGGAAATTGGATAATGGCAGTTAATAGACAACCCGTTCTAAAGAGATGTAAGACTTTGGGCATCAACCCAACAGTTATGGGTATTGACAAGTCTTCTAACAGAAACCCTAAGCAGGGCAGAAAGAAGCAGTCAGAATACGGTTTGCAGCTTAATGAAAAGCAGAAGGTTAAGTTTATCTACGGTGTACTTGAAAAGCAGTTCAGAAAGTACTACGTAATGGCTACAAAGAGACAGGGTATCACAGGTGAGATGCTTCTTCAGATCCTTGAGTCAAGACTTGACAATGTTGTTTTCAGACTAGGCTTGGCTAATACAAGACGTGAAGCAAGACAGATTGTTAATCACGGTCATATCACAGTAAACGGTCAGAAGGTAGATATTCCATCATACCTTGTTAAGCCGGGTGATGTAGTAGCAGTAAGAGAAAAGAGTAAGAACTCTGTTAGAATAAAGGAAATCGTTGAAACAAACGCAAATAGAGTTGTTCCAAAGTGGCTTTCAATGGACAAGAACACACTTACAGGTAAGGTTCTTGCACTAGCTACAAGAGAAGATATCGACTACGAAGTAGAAGAACATCTTATCGTCGAACTTTATTCTAAATAATTACATGTTACCCTCGGTAAGTGGATATATATACATGTTGTTAAGAGCTATTCCGAAGCGTAGAGGGTTTCGGAATATGCTCAGATTATAAGAGGAGGGTTCTGAAATGATAGAAATGGAAAAGCCTAATATAGAATGCGTTGAGATGAGTGAAGACGGCAGATACGGTAAATTCGTTGTATCTCCATTAGAGCGTGGTTACGGAACTACACTTGGCAACTCACTTCGCAGAATTTTACTTTCATCATTGCCTGGTGCAGCTGCAACATCAATCAAGATTGAAGGCGTGCAGCATGAATTTTCAACAGTACCTGGTGTTACAGAAGATGTTACAGAGCTAATTCTTAACATCAAGAAGCTTGCCTTGAAGATTCACGGCGATCTTCCAAAGACTGTTTACATCGAAGCAAAGGGTGCTCAGGAAATCACAGCAGGCGATATAAAGCGTGATGATGATGTTGAGATTTTTAATCCTGACCTTCATATTGCAACGCTTAATGAAGACGCTAATCTTTATATTGAGATTACTCTATCAAAGGGCAGAGGCTATGTGAGTGCTGAAAAGAACAAGCAGGCTATGCAGCCGGTAATCGGAGTAATCCCTGTGGATTCTATCTATACTCCTGTAACTAAGGTTAATTATACAGTAGAAAACACTCGTGTGGGTCAATATACAGATAGAGAAGAGTTGGCAGTTGAACTTTGGACAAACGGTACTATCAAGCCTGATGAGGCAGTATCTTTGGCTGCAAAGATTATGAATGACTTGCTTTCATTGTTCGTAGACCTTTCAGATGATGCTAAGAATGCTGAAATCATTGTTGAAAAGGAAGAGAACAAGAAGGAAAAGGTTCTTGAAATGACTATTGAAGAACTTGATTTGTCAGTTCGTTCATATAACTGCTTGAAGCGTGCAGGTATCAATACGGTTGAAGACCTTACAAACAAGTCTGAAGAAGACATGATGAAGGTCAGAAACCTTGGTAGAAAGTCGCTTGAAGAAGTCATAAACAAATTGAATGGTTTAGGTCTTTACCTTAAAAAAGAAGAAGATTAATAGGAGGTAACAGTATGCCGGGAACAAGAAAGTTAAATCGTCCAACAGACCAGAGAAAAGCTATGCTACGTAACCTTGTAACAAGCTTCCTGGAAAATGGCAGAATTGAAACTACTTTGACAAGAGCTAAGGAAACTCAGAGTATGGCTGAAAAGATGATTACTCTTGGTAAGACAAATACTCTACATTCTCGTCGTCAGGCATTGGAGTTCATCACTAAAGAAGACGTTGTAACAAAGGTTTTCGCTGAAATAGCTCCTAAGTATGCTGACAGAAACGGCGGTTACACAAGAATTTACCAGACAGGTCCTCGTCGTGGCGACAGTGCACCAATGGCAATTCTTGAGCTTGTAGACTAATTAAAGCTTTTTAAAAGACGGTTCACATGAACCGTCTTTTTGTATGCAAAATTACATTTATATGACTTTTTGAATATATTGTTGAATTTTGAATAATATAGATATATAATGTCGTTGTCGGAGTAATCCGACGTTAAAGGTAAGACTTAAAACAGTGTAAAAGCTGGGCGGTTATGCCACCCCAAATTCCAACATTTATAGTCGGGAAAGGTGGTGGTTAATGTGGATTACGTCTACATAATGATGTATTTAATTACGCTTATTATATTAGTAATTTCCATAAAAAAATAACGCCAGCCCTTCCAAAGCTTTAGCGTTATTCTTTTAATAACCTAATGTTTGGCATAACCGTTTAAGGTCTTGCCTTTTTCTATAACCATTATAACACAGATTTTGAAAAAAGCAAGGATTTTTTTGAATTAGGAATTAGAAATTAGAAATTAATAATTTTGGTTGATATTGCAAGGCAAATCAACCAAAATTCTGCACTCTGCATTCATCAATACTGCACATCGTTTGCCCTTAGGCAATCTCATTTTGCGTCAGCAAACAATTTTTCGCCAGCGCTTCCAAGGCTCCCCTGTGTAAGGGGAGCTGTCACGTAGTGACTGAGGGGTTGTAATAAAACTAAATGAAGATTTGCTTTAAGCAAATCAACCATAATTATTCAATCTTCACTATTCACTATTCACTATTCATTATTTTCACGCAGTGAAAAAATAAAATTGTGTAATTTTACACAAAATTTTCCTTGACTTTGTTAAATTAATGTGTTACTATTACCTTAGTATAAAGTTACCTTATTATATTGTATGAACTTATAGGTAATTTTAAAAAACAAATCCCCGGTTTACATTTAAATATAGCAGACGGGCGCCGAGCATAGGGTACCCTATGCTTTTATGCTATACGCGTATAGCATAATGATTCCTTTAAACAGGAAAATATGTGAAGCGGGAAAAATTATTTTTAGGAGGAAAAACCATGCTTCAAAAGAAGAACTATCGCGTGATTTTGATCGCGGTAATGGCAATGGTGCTTGCGGCACTTTTTGCCCTCACAACTTTTGCTGCTGACGTCACAGGCGGTTTCGGCACTATTCTTGGTGTTGAAGACGGCTCATACGAAGCAGCATCGGTTACTATTAACGCTACCGGCGACGGCGCGGTAATTGATGAAGAAAACATCATTGACCTCTCCACCGGAAACTCAGGACTTGCAGGTCTTTACGCAGTGCGTGAGACAGGTGCTGCTGATTGGAACAACGAATACGTGTTCGTATACGGTGATGCAACAGCCCGCACACAGCTGGGTAACTGGGCGGCAAACTCTTCAGGCAAGCTTATGCCTACCGCCGTTCAGGGAACGGAATGGATTCCCGGTACTTGGGTATCTGCAGCAGGCAGCTTTGCTACCTCTGTTTGGGGCTCCACAGCTAATTACTATCCCTTGACTGCTAACTACATAGCAAGTGTAGGAAATGCAAGAGAGCTTTACGCTCTTGAGCATACCTATGAAGAAGCAGTTGAAACTCTTTATTTAACTAACAATTATGGCTATTCTTCGCTTGTAACTTACTATGATAAGCACTACAACTATACTGACACCGAAGTTCCCCGTGTAGATGAAGAGGGCAACCCCGTCTACGAGGAAATCACCAATGAAGAAACAGGTGAAGTAACACAGGGTGAACAGATAGTTGACGTTGTTCGTACCTACGGTGAGCTTAAGGAGACTTCGGCAGGAAGAGCTGCCGAAATCAGAGCAACAGTTGCTAACGGCTACAAGCTTCGCGGTTTCAAGTATGCTCTTGAGCCCGGTGAGATCATTCCCGTGGGTGAGCTTATTAAGTTCCCTGTTTACTTAAGAAGCCAACAGTATTGCTTGTATCCTAAGACAGCAAAGGCTCAGGTTATTTTCTACGTAATGAATGATAACGGTGAAGTTAGTGCTCATACTTGGACGAGTGACAATTTGAACACCGGATATCAGGTGGTTCTTCTTGATACAGTCATTGACGTTCAGGCTATAGACGGCTTGCCTACCAACGGTTGGATTGTTGGTATAGAAGTTAAGCCTTACGGCGTAGTTGATACTGACTCTGTAACAACCTTCGTTGCTTCAGGCGGTTTCTATGATTCACAGATGTATTACGCCTTCTATTTTAACAATTATAAGATTTCTTATCCCGCTCCCACAGGTCTTTCTTTTGACGGTGAGAAGATAACAGGTCTTGACAGTGAAACTAATTACATTTTCGCTCCTTTGGGTGCAGACGGGCTCGAAGAGGATAGAGCGATTGAAATTAGTGGTGTCAGCGAATACACCGTTCCTACAGACAAGGTTGGTTTGTGGGGCGTTGCGTATGACGTAGACGGAAACTTTTCAAAGCTCAGCTATACAGTTTATCTTAGAGGAGCTTATGCCGACAGAGCAGATATTACTGAAATAACAACTGTAAATGATACCTACGACCAGGTTCAGATTTCAGGTGTAACAGGTTTCCTTAAGGGCTACTTTACAGGTAATGGTAGCTGGACTAACTATAACTGGGGCAGCAAGTATCGTATATCTACAACCTCTACACACTTCAGCGCGACTCTTAATAATAATATCTACAATGCGGCTGACGATGCTGCCAAAGAAACAGCCTTTAATGCACTTGCATCTAAGATAAAAGGCATATACGTTCAGTATGCTCTTACCGACGCTGAAATTGTTCCTATCTCAGAAGTGAATACTTATACCTACAAAATTGCAAGAAATCAGGGTGTATTCTCTAATGCTAATCACGTAGTAAGATATGATGCTTACGTTGCTGATGCTGAAGGTAGAATAAGGACTTATACCTATCTTCATACGCCTATAACTCTCTCCAACACAGCGGCAACTCTTACCGTAGATTTTGAGGATGCTTCTGCCAACGGTAATTGGGTTAAGGCGCTTCCCGCAGACGGATATCTTGTAGGCTTTAAAATTTGGCCTTACTACGGTATGACTGATTGGACAACTTTCTCAACTTCAGAGTACACAGCAGGCAGCCGTATATACGTTGACCACGTAAGCACAGGTTATTCAATCAGCCTTCCTAAGGCAGACAAGCCTGAGGGCATAACTGTTGAAGGTAACGTTATCTCAGGACTTAAAGATAATTACGTAATCGCTCCTTATACCATTTTAGGTGCAGATACCGATAACGCTATTACTTCAGATTCCTTCTCTGCTGACGGCACGTATACTCTTACCGATGAAGAGACAGGTCTTTGGGCAGTAGTGGTTCCCGCAAGCGCAGACAATTCCGAGTCCGACCCCGTGCTTGTTTATAGTTCCGCGCCTTACAGCGTTCGTTCTGCTCCCGGTGAGGTTGACGCAAGCGGTGCTATTCTCGTTTCAAAGACTAAGGAGTCGGCATTAGAGTGGGCAGCCCCCGGTACTTTTGCAGGCGGTGACTGGTATTCTGCAAATGATACCTTTAAATCCGACTGGATGTACGATGTAGCAAACGCCCAGTCACTTTACAATGCAGATGCAAACGGAGATACTGCTACTGCAGCTGCTCTCAGACAGACAACCAAGGACGTTCTTGCATCTATCAGCTACCGTTATGCGTTCACTTCCGCTGAGATTTCTCCCATTGCGGACGTTGTAGATATGACCTTTGGTCGTGCTACTCAGAACGTTACTATGAAGATAGCAAACGCAGGCGGCAGAGTTGAGCTCTACGTTATGGACGCTGACGGCAACGTGACAGTACATACACAGGAAATCCCCAGATATGCTTTGGGCTCTGACGGAAACGCACCAGCATCCCGTGTGACAATTGACGTTCAGTCAATCGAGGGGCTTCCCACAGAGGGATGGCTTGTAGGCTACAAGTATTATCCTATGTCAAACGTTATTGACAGTGATATCACAGGTAAAGACTCATCTGCAACACACTATTCTATCTGTGTAAGAGTACCCAGTATTAAGTTTACAGATAATTATTATACAATCGTAAAGCCCAAGCTTGATACTCCCACAGGTATTACAGTTGAAGGTACAACCTTCAAGGGACTTGACAGCTCTAAGACCTACTCTGTAGCAGCATACACCCTTGCAGGTGCAGATGCAGACGTAAAGACAGTTACAGGCGTTGAAGAATACGATATTTCAACC
>JAFUPE010000031.1 GCA_017481395.1 Ruminococcus sp.
AGCCTGCTTCTTAATATCAACCGAGCCCATATAAATGTCGCACTCAAGACCAAAATAAGCCGCAGCAGTTGCAAGTGCAACACCATGCTGACCTGCACCTGTTTCGGCAATAACCTTCTTTTTGCCCATATATTTTGCAAGCAAAGCCTCGCCCATACAGTGGTTAAGCTTATGAGCACCTGAGTGGTTTAAGTCCTCACGCTTTGCATAAAGCTGAACTCTGCCGCCCAGTGCATCCGAAAGACGCTCAAGGTGAGAAACAGGAGTAGGTCTGCCCTGAAACTCTTTACGAATTCTTCTGAGCTCTGCAATAAACTTTCTGGACTGGCAGATTGAGAAGTAAGCCTCGGTAATCTCTGCCATTGCATCCTTTAATTTATCCTCAATATATACTCCGCCGTACTTACCAAAGTAACCGTCTTTGTTGGGATAATGTCTGAAATAAGTATCAAAATCTACGCCGCTGAAATTCATAATAAATCCTCCAATATATAAAATAAGCTGTGTGTAAAATAATAGTTTAATATTTTAAGCTCCGCCATCGTTTAGTATAAAGCTTCATAAAAAAATCAGTCCTTGACAGAAAATTTCATCTGTCAAGGACGAATAAACTGATTATCCGCGGTGCCACCTTGATTTACGGCAAGCCGTACACTTAAGGAATACTAACATATCCCCGACAACTGACGTATGTCACACGTTGCAGAATACTCTGAGAAAAGCCTCATTTGACTGCACCCTCAGCGGCCCATTTGACAACCTGTTTCTTACTCGTCTTTCAGCTACCCGAGCTCTCTGTAAAGGCATAATTGCCGTTATCCCCGCGTCAACGGTTTAACTTTTAATTTATAATTTATATTACTACACCTTTATGTGTTTGTCAACAAAAAGTTTATTAAAACCCTTTCATGGTAAGGGAAATTCTCTGCTTTTTGGTATCTACGGAAATTACCTTTACCTTAACAATGTCGCCTACTTTTAAAGCTTCAGAAGGGTGCTTAATAAATTTGTCGCTAATCTGAGATATATGCACAAGTCCATCCTGATGAACGCCAATGTCAACAAAGGCGCCAAAGTCAATTACGTTTCGTACGGTTCCCGTAAGCTCCATACCCTCTTTAAGGTCATCGATACCCATAACGTCGGTTCGAAGCTGAGGCTGAGGTAAGCTTTCTCGAGGGTCGCGGCCGGGCTGAGTAAGCTCGTCTAAAATATCCTCTAAGGTAGGCACGCCTATGCCGAGACTTTCGGCGATTTCCTTGCGGTTGCCTGCCTTTTCCTTAATGCCCTTTATACCGCCGTTTTCAATATCCTTTGTGCTAAAGCCCAGAAGCTTCAAAAGCTCTTTTGCCGCCTTGTATGACTCGGGGTGAACTGCAGTGTTATCAAGAGCCTCTTTGCTGTCGGCAACTCTGAGGAAGCCTGCACACTGCTCGAAGGCCTTGGGACCAAGCTTAGGCACCTTTTTAAGCTCGCTTCTGCTTTTAAACTTGCCGTTTTCTTCTCGGTAGGCTACGATATTCTTGCAAACCGTATCGTTTAAGCCGGCAATTCGGCTAAGCAAAGCAGGAGAAGCTGTGTTAAGGTCGGCACCAACAGAGTTTACACAGTCCTCAACAACGCCATCAAGAGTTTCGCCCAGACGCTTCTGGGGCATATCGTGCTGATACTGACCGATACCGATAGACTTGGGGTCAATTTTAACAAGCTCTGCAAGTGGGTCCTGCAGACGTCTTGCAATTGAAACCGCACTTCTTAAGGTAAGGTCAAGCTCGGGAAGCTCATCAGCCGCAAGCTTGCTTGCTGAGTAAATTGATGCACCTGCCTCGCTAACCATCATATATGCAAGGTCGCTCTTTTTAAGCTCGCCGATTACCTCGGCAGCGAAAATCTCGGTTTCTTTGCTTGCTGTACCATTACCGATAGAAAGCACCGTTGCGTCGTGCTTCAAGATAAGAGCCTTTAATTTTTCTTTGCTTTCTTTAATCTTTGCTTCGCTGTGAGTGGGATAAATTACGGTAGTGTCAAGGACTCTGCCTGTGCCATCAACAACTGCCACCTTGCAGCCTGTTCGATAACCCGGGTCAAGGCCGATTACTACTCTGTCCTTAACGGGAGGCTGCATCAAAAGCTGATGAAGATTAGTAGCAAAAAGCTTCATAGCCGCAACGTCGGCGTTTTCTGTAAGTTCCCCGCGTATCTCTCGCTCGATAGAGGGAAAAAGAAGCCTTACATAGGCGTCCTCGCAAGCGGTCATTACCGCCTCACTGCAGGGTGAGTCGCCCTTTACCATGACCTTTTTAATCATATTAAGGGGTTTTTCGTCTGCTATTTCTATGGTTACCTTTAAGAACTTTTCACGCTCTCCGCGGTTAATTGCAAGCACCCTGTGGCCGCTGATTTTCTTAACAGACTCAGAAAATTTGTAGTAGCCTGTGTAAACAGAGTCTGCTTCTTCATCTGCCGCAACGCTTACCACTACGCCATTTAGCCAGATAATATTGAAAAGTCTCTTTCTGATGTCTGCGTTGTCTGAGCAAATCTCAGCAATAATATCCACAGCACCCTGAAGAGCATCCTCGGCGGTTTCTACGCCCTTCTCGGCATCTACGTAGTCTTTAGCCAAATCTATTGGGAAGGACTTTTCATCCTCCTGATTCAATATATACTCGGCAAGTGGCTCTAAACCTTTTTCTTTAGCAATAGATGCCCTTGTCTTTCGCTTGGGTCGGTAAGGTCTGTAGATATTTTCCAAATCCGCCATGGTCTCGGCCTTTTCTATTGCGGCAGTAATTTCTTCGGTAAGCTTGCCTTGAGCATCGATAAGCTCAGTTATTTCCTTGGCTCTTGCCTCAAAATTCCGAAGATATTCAAGACGCTCGCTTACTTCTCTTATAAGCTGGTCGTCCATAGAGCCATGAAGCTCCTTACGATATCGGGCGATAAAGGGAATGGTGTTACCCTCGTCAAGAAGAGTGATAATGTTGCCTGCGTACTCAGGCTTAATATTAAATTCCTGTGATAATTTCGCGATAAAATCCATAATAAAAATTCCTTTTTAAATGATTTGCATTTGAAGTAATTATACCATATTCTGTATTTATTTACAACCAAAAACTGCCGCCAGATAAAGTTCAGACGGCAGATAGATTCAGTTTTTCTCGGCAAATTCAAAGGCAGCTTTCATACCTTCGCCCGAGTCGTGGAAGCGGTGATTCTGGCACATATCGTAGCCGGGCAGGTTGTTGCCTTCTACCAGCACAGGACCTGTGGGGGTAATTGCAACGTCCCAGCCTACGTATCTCATACGAGGCTCAACCTTGGCGGCTTTTTTGCAAAGCTCAAGAGCTTCATCAAAGTAAGGCACCTTAAAGCCAATGAATTCAAAACCATTATTGGGATGCTCTGTATAGTAAGATACCGTCTTATCACAAAACATCGGGTGAGTAATTACACCTTCTTTTGAAAGCAGGGTGTACATACCGCCGCTGGTTACGTTGTCTACGTCGTTTTTGCCGCTTCCCACACGAATAAGTGCATACACAAAATTAGCGTTGCCCTTGTCGCTGAGTAAGGTTACAATACGGATTGTATTAACCGAACGGCTGCAAAGTCTGTTCATTTCATCATGCTGAACAATAGCTTCCTCGGCAAGAAAAAGCTTTTTTGATATAAGCTCGCTATAAAGCTCCTTAAGATTTTTGCCATTAAGGTCAACCTTCATAACACCTAAGCCGCCGAAAGAAGAGGGCTCCTTTGCAAAAAAGCAAGCCTTGCCTTGGCAAAACTTTTCGAAGCTTTCGAAGCCACTCTGCAAATCAACGAAATCTCGCTTAAGATATTCTTTAAAAGTGCGGTTAAAGTTAAGCTTGTCCGTAAACGTTGGATTTGCTTCGGGATTATTAAGCCTTCTGGCAAGAGAAAGGTTGTCGTCCATTGTCATAAAGGTTTTACGCTTATCCTTACCTATATAAGCAAAGCCAAAGGTCATATAGTCAAGGTAGCCTATGCCGTAACGAAACATAGAAAAGACCATATTTAAAAAAAGCCATATGCGGTTTTTGCCTGATTCATTATGAACAATATTAAGGTTTCTGAAAAACCTCAGAAAGCTTCCTGAGGCTACACGCCTGAAAAAGGTAATAATTTTTCTCATAAACTCATTCCTCATTTTAAAATCATTATATCATTAATTATAAAAAAAGCAAGGACAGCCCCTTATAAAACATTTTAATTATAACAACACACCGAGATTTGTGAAAAAGCAGGGATAAAAAGGCTGTTTTTGGGAGCAATTATACTGGATAATAAAAAATTTTATTATATAATTATATTAGCAACCAATATTGTGCAACGAATACTTTTATGCTATATTATAATTGATGTAATATGTAATAAAGGGCGTGTTGAAATGAAGGTCGCTATTGTTGACGATATCAAGGAATACCGCGAAAGTACAGGCAAAGCAATATTCGAATGGGCAAAAGACAGAAAAGAAGCCGTATCCATAAAGGGTTACAAAAGCGGAGAAAGCTTTCTGGCGGCACTTAACGGAGAAAGCTTTGACATTGTGTTTATGGATATATACATGGACGGCTTAACAGGTATAGAAGCCGCCACAAAGCTTCGCGAAATAAGCCTTGATACCCTGCTGATTTTTATGACAACCAGCGTTGACCATATGGCAGAAGCCTTTCCCTGCAGAGCTTTTGACTATATTATGAAGCCTGTTGACATAACAAGGCTTTACAAAGCATTGGACGAAGCTGTAAAGGTTTTGCCCGATAATCAGCCTTACATAACAATCACTGTTGAAAAGCAGGAAATTAATATTTTCTTGTCTGATATTCTGTATATTCTATCAGACCTTAACTACTGCCTTGTTTATACCAGACAAGGAGAGTACCGCACAAGGTCGCAGTTCAGCAAGTTTATGGAACAGCTTGATGAGGCTGCTCAATTTTTAATCATTAACCGCGGTATCGCTGTAAATCTTGATAACGTTCTTGATATAAAGGAGCTCGACTGTGAGCTTTCAGATAAAACAATACTTCCTGTAAGCAAAAAGAAAAAGCAAAGTGCCGAGCAGGCACTTATAGACCGACGCTTTCAGGTAAGACGAAAGGCAGGCATATAAATTGAATCCGGAACACATTATCCGTTCGATTATAGAGGTAGCACTTGTAATACCAATTGGTATAACGTGCTTGCTGACCTTTATAGATAATCTGAGAATCAAAACAAGCTACGCTATGGGGCTGTTTATTGGCGGCTTCTCAATACTTGCCTCTATAGGCGGTATACTCAGGCTTAATTATAGTCTTAATATTAACTTAGTAGTGCTTTCCTTTACAGGGCTTATACTATTATACGTATTGTGGGCAGTAAAAGAGAGCAAGCTTAAGGTTATTTATTTATTTGTATCAGCAGGAGCCATAATAAGCTCAATAAGACTATTCGGCTATCTTTTAGAGGCAAAAAACAATGCTGACGCAACCTATAACGATGTACAAGGATGGGGACTTATATTAAGATTAGTCCTTACTGCGGCTTTTATGGTTGCATTTGTTGCTTTTCTTCCTAAGATTCGCTGGTTAATGAATTGCACAGATATAAACAAAATATGGAAAATCATGTGGCTTGTCCCCTTTACCTTTGCGGCATCCAACATAATAACCATTCCGCACCACTACTATATTTTTGAATTCGGCAGAGTAAAACAAATATATATAACCTTTATGTCGGTTCTATTTATTATGCACCTGCTTTTTCAGTTTATGGTATACTACATGGCAAAAACCATCACCGAAAAAGCAATGCTGGACAGACAGACACAGATGCTTTCTATACAAGCTTCTCAATACGAAAGCTTACAGCGACATATTGAAGCTACGTCAAAGCTCAGGCACGATTTCAAGCATACAGTTCGCAGTGCAGTGTCACTTGCACACGAGGGCAACAACAACGCCCTTATAAAACTTCTTTCCGACTATGGTGTAGCTGCGGCAAATACAGACAAACACAGTATTTTTACAAAAAACAGCTCGCTTAACGCACTTATCTGTTACTACCACGACCAAGCGGCAGACAAAAATATTCTTTGCAACTGGCAAGTAAGATTGCCTGAAAAAATGAACATTGAAGATATTGACCTTTTCAGCGTAGTAGGCAACCTGCTTGAAAACGCAATTCACGCCGCTGAAAACGAAACTACAGAGAACCGCTACGTTAACTTCAAGGCAGACGTTGAAGAAAACGGCGACATTTACATTGTAACTACCAACGGCTTCTGTGGCGAAATCAAAAAAGACCGCGACAAGTATCTTTCTACCAAAAAAGACGGCTCAGGCATCGGTATTGAGTCTATAAAAAGCGTTGCACGACGTTACAACGGATTTGTAAGCTTCTATAACGACCCTAAAACATTTTATGCCGACGTTATGCTTAAACAAAACGTAAACTGACAAAAAACCCGCAGCTTATGATGCGGGTTTTATCTTTTCTCCCCTTGACTTTAGTTTTATTGTGGAGTAACATAAAACTAATATTACATAAAGGAAAGTGTATATGAACGATAAAAAAGACAAAATCAAGTCCGTATTTCGGCAATATTCCAAATGGATTATAGGAATTGCCGCAGTATGCATACTGTTTTATTTAGGCGTTGCTAACTTAGGCTCGGTAACTAGAGCGCTGCAGTGGGTAGCAGGACTTTTCACGCCACTTACAATCGGCTTTTTCATGGCGTTAATACTAAACGTACCCATGAGATTTTTTGAAAATCATCTGTGGCCCAAAGCCAAAAAGAAATTCGCCCAAAAGCTGAGGCGGCCTACGGCTTTTATACTTTCTCTTGTATTGATTTTAGGAATTCTGACCGGAGTCATCGTACTGGTTGTTCCCGAAATTGTAGACGCGGTAAAGATTGTTGCCAAAAACGCCATGGGCATTGTAAACGAGCTTGCTCTGCTTAATAAAACCGGAGATTTTGAAAGTCTGCCCTTTGGCAATATCCTTGCAAAAATCAACTGGAGTGGCATCGCAGACAACGTAGAGCAATGGGTCAAACAGGAAAGCGGAACCCTGTTTAACGGTGCTATGGATACCGTGGTTTCTTTTGTGGGCGGTATTGTGGACTTTGTGTTTGCAATCATTTTCTCTATTTACATTCTGTTCAGCAAAGAAACCCTTAAATATCAGGCAAAACGCCTTGTAAGGGCGTGGCTTCCCGAAAAAGGCGGCAACTACCTTGTTCATGCAACCTCTGTGGCAAACGGCGTTTTCCGTAATTTCGTTGCAGGTCAGACCATTGAAGCTATAATCTTGGGCAGCCTTTGTGCATTGGGTATGCTTCTGCTTAGAATCCCCTATGCACCTATGGTTGGTGCTTTGGTAGGCGTTTGCGCGCTTATCCCTGTTGTGGGTGCCTTTATTGCAGGCGGTGTCGGTGCATTTATGATTTTCACCGAGTCACCCGTTAAAGCCCTTGTGTTTATTATTTTCCTTATAATTTTGCAACAGCTTGAGGGAAATCTTATTTATCCCAGAGTAGTGGGAAGCCAGATAAAATTGCCTGCAATCTGGGTGTTGGCGGCGGTAACCGTCGGCGGTGCCGTTGCAGGTCCTGTGGGCATACTTTTAGGTATACCACTTGCATCTACCGCTTACGTTCTTGTACGCGAGGCTACCGAAAACCGCGAAAAAAAGTTAGGACTTGTGCCCTCTAAAAATGAGGACACCGCAGTCGAAGAACCAAATACCAAATAAAATCATAATAAAGCAGGTTCACTTCAAAGTGAACCTGCTTCTTTTATACTTTTAGTTTATTGTCTGCACATATGTATCTGCCGCCTGATTATAGGCATAAAGTGCTTTTACTACATTCGTAAGGTTTGTATCCGAACCCTGCATAGCAAGGTAGCCGTAACTCAGCACACTGTATTCCAGAGAAAATTCGCCTGCTGTCACTACAAAACTACTATCAAGACACTGAGCAATAATGTCGGAAATTTTAATTTCGTAGTAGCCGTTCTTCTTTTGGGCAGAAACCTCAGCACCGTTCACCTTAAATTCGGGAACATTTTCTTCATCTTCAACATAGAAATAATGCTTTATTGCCGTCTCACTTTTGAGGCTCAGACGCGAACCATAGTAAGAGACGCCTGCTTCTTTGCCTGTAAGCTTAGGCTGATACGCGGTAAAATCCGCATTACCGAGCACCTTGTCGCCGTCGCTTAAGCTTTCGTTTGCCAGATTTTCGGTATTGTAACCGAAGTAAGTCTGTGCACTTGCTCCGTAGTTAAGCATTGCCTTTATTACAGGTACTTCTTTGACATAGGCTTCGGAATCAGACAGAATTAATTCGCCATATTCCTTAACAGAATACTTGAACACGTCGCTTTTTTCTTTTGAGGTAATAACCTGTGCTGTAATATCAGATGCCATTTCCTTAGCCGCTACCTCGCAAGTAAAAACATAATAACCCTTGTCCGATATCGGTGCATCCTTTACATAAACGGTTTTTTTAGCTTTAGTGGGAAGAGTAAACACAACCTTAGCATCCGCGTCGGCTACAACCTCATCAGAAAGCTCCATATAAAAGCTTACTGCAATATTTCCGCCAAGGCTTATGCTGTGACCTGCTACTGTTGCAGGATTCTGAGGTGCCGGAATTACCTCTACCTCTTCTCTCAGCTCTACACCTTCGCAGACTTTATTGCTGTACGCAAAGTAAGTTATGCCGTCAATCGCTGTCATTTCCTGAACTATAAACTCAAGGGAGGTTTCGCCGCCTTCAACAACTGTAAAGTCAAGGGTAAGTAAAAGCTTTTCTGCAGTAAAATCGTAACCATTTACATTTGAAGCATTAGCCGCTACTGCACCCTCATGCTCGGAATTATAAATCGCATCACTGATATTCGGACAACTTTTTGCCGCTTCTAAATCGGATGAAACTGATTTTTCAAGGTTAAGCTTGCTACTGTTGTAGCTTAAAATAGTCTGGATATCCTCAAAAGGCTTATCCGCATTAAGAAAAACATTGTATGTAACGGTGTCGCCTACCTGAGCTGTCAAGGAACCGCCGCCGTAGTTAAGCTTTAAGGTATCGCCCTTATTATCAGCCACATACTCGTTGTCTTTAATCACAGCAAGCTTATGGGTTTCCTTATTGAAATTAAAGGTATAACTGCCGCCCGTTGCCACCAAGGTACATTTGGCATTAATGCTGTCGCTTAATTTAAATCCTGAAGTCGACACATATTCAGTGGTGTCCTTAATCGTGCCTGGGTGACCGTATTCGGTGTCGCCGCATTTGATTTTAAACAGATAGTTACCTGCTTCAAGTTCGACGGTGGTGCTGAAGATATTATCCTCAACAAGCTCCAATACGGTGCCCTCCCAGTTATTGAAGGAGCCAAGAAGCACCGTTTCCTCGGCTGTTTGTTCTGCTGCAAATACCGGTATACACTGACAGGTGAGTATTAAAATTAAAACAAGTACAAGAGATAAAGCACGTTTGAATATCATAACGATACCACCCCAATTTTAGTCTGATTTTATCATAACATCTTTTTATAAAAAATACAACTGTATTATTCCATAAATCCTGCATGCACAAAGTCTTTAGTTTGGCTATTTTTTCATATAACGGTGTCCTGATTAAAAATAAAACTGCCCCACAATGTGAGGCAGTTGATTTTTATACTTCATAAATCCATAAGAGGATTTATTTCATTAAACAAAAACTTTTAAGTTTTTGTTTAGCCCTTAACAGCACCAGCGGCAACACCCTTGATGATGTGCTTCTGGCAGGTAAGGTAGAATACAATAACAGGAATAATGCTTAAGAGGATAAGCGCCATAGTTGCACCTAAGTCTACTGTACCATAGCTACCCTTGAGGTACTGAATATGAATGGGAATTGTCATATACTTTGTTCTGTCCAGTACAAGGTAAGGCAAGAGGTAGTCGTTCCACACCCACATAATCTCAAGAATTGCAACAGAGATAATGGTAGGCTTAAGCATAGGAAGAACAACCTTGAAGTAGGTTCTGAAAGGACCGCAACCGTCAATGGCGGCAGCTTCTTCAATTTCAAGGGGAATGCTCTTTACAAATCCTGTAAACATAAACACCGCCAAGCCTGCACCAAAACCAAGGTAGATAATGGGAATTGTCCACGGGGTGTTAAGCTTTAAGGTATCTGCAGTTTTCGAAAGGGTAAACATAACCATCTGGAAAGGAATAACCATAGAGAAAACGCAGGCATAGTAAACAATTTTGCAAATTACAGAGTTTACACGGGAAATATACCAAGCCGCCATAGATGTGAAGAAGATAATCAAGAAAGTCGAAAGCAAAGTAATAACCAAGCTCCAGAGAACAGATTGCCAGAAGGGATAACCGCCGAAGGTCATTCCCTTGATAAAGTTATCAAAGCCTGCATAGCTTTCTGCATTGGGAAGTGCAAAGGTATCTGTCTTTACGAAGGTATTCTGCTTAAAAGAGTTAAGCACCACCATAAAAACAGGCATAACGTAGAAAATAGAAACTAATGTAAAGAGTATTGTCAGCCAAAGCTTTTTAGGCTTGGCATTTAATGGCTTTACTTTCTTCTGTTTAGTAGTCATTACTGCTGCACCTCCTTCTTTCGTGTTGATTTAAGCTGGATAAGTCCGATACATGCAACAAGAATAAAGAACAGCACCGCCTTAGCCTGTGCAACACCGCGGGAGTTGGAAGCCTGACCATAGAAGGTGTTGTAAATATTAAGGGCAAGCATCTCGGTAGTATGAACCGTAGAACCGTCGGGGTTGATAATATAGGGCAGACCGCCTGTAAGGGCTAAGTTCTGGTCAAACAGCTTGAAGCCGTTTGTAAGGGATAAGAATGTGCAAATTGTAATAGAGGGCATTACGTTGGGAATGGTAATCTTAAAAAGTGTCTGGAATGCGTTTGCACCGTCAATTTTTGCTGCCTCAATCATATCCTCAGGCACTGCCTGTAATCCTGCAACATAGATAATCATCATGTATCCGACCTGCTGCCAACACATAAGGATGATAAGACCCCAGAAGCCCCAAGTCTTGTTAAGCAAAATAGAAGTACCATATGCACCTAAGATACCGTCAAAAATCATGCTCCAGATATAACCCAGAACGATACCGCCGATAAGATTAGGCATAAAGAATACGGTACGGAAAATATTTGTACCCTTAATACCCTGTGTAAGTGCATAAGCAACCACAAAGGCGAGAACATTGATTAAAATAACGGAAACCACTGCAAACAGTGCAGTAAAACCAAAGGAATAACGGAAGCTTTCGTCAGCGAAAGCCTTGACATAGTTGGAAAAACCAACCCACTGCCAGTTACTTGTTGTCTTGAATTTACAGAAGGAAAGGAACATACCATGCAGGAAAGGCCATACAAAGCCGATGCAGAATGCTGCCACCATAGGTAAAAGGAAAAACCAACTCTGACGCTTTATGGGTCTTCTTAAAAGCTTAGAGTTCACTGCGGCACCGCTGTACGCCTTCTTCTTTTTCTTTTTTTTCTCCATTTTTCCACCTCCGAAAAAAGTATCAAAGCCTTCGGCCTTGAAAAAACATTGCGTTATCGTAGGGAACGCATTTATGCGTTCCGAAAATATTTACTTGCGGAATGGATAAATCCATTCCCTACAAAACTAATTGCTACAGATTTATCAAAAAACGGGGCGAGTTTTAGGCTCGCCCCGTTTGTTAGCAACAATCTAAGTTAAATCTGACTTAGCAGAAATTACTGATTTGCAGCCTCGTACTGAGTTGCCCAACCGCCTACGAAAGCAGCCTCAACCTTCTCCCAGTTTGCATCTGTGGGATCAGCGTTGTAGTCGTTAAGAGCAGCAACTAAAGCTGCACGGTATGCGTCAACATTGGGCTGGAAGTTTGTAACCCAAGGCATGTTGTAGTTGCCAGCAGATGCATAAGCGTTAGCCTGTGCAAGGAAGGGGTTAGTAGACTCAGCAGCATTCTTATAAGGCATAACGCCGAATGTCTCAACAGCCTTTGCAGAAGCCTCTGCATCTGTTACCATCCAGTACATGAAATCAAGAGTTGCCTTGATGTCAGCTTCGCTTGCCTTGCCGTTAACTGCCCAGTAGTTCTCTGTACCGCAGTTAAGACCTGCCTTCTCTTCGCCTTCAACGCCACAGTAGTAAGGAATCATTGTGAGGTCTTCAGCCTTCATGCCCTTTTCGGAAAGACCGGACCACTCCCAGTTACCGTTTGCATAGAAGAGAGCCTGCTCTGTTGCAAACTGGTTAGCAGCGTCATGACCGCCTGTTGCGAGCTCACCGCGAGCAACTGCGGAGTTAACAGCCATAAGGTCATAAAGAGCCTTGTAGTTGTCCATGTATGTACCCTTGATTTCTGCGGGACAAGCTGTCCAAGCAGCGGGATCGTCAACGGACTCATAGTAGTACTCGAGGTTTGCAAGGTGACCTGTGAATCTCCAAGAAGAAGAATCATCCATATCAGCTGCGGAGAAAGCATCGAAGCCGAGCTCAGCTGCACGAGCGTGAACGTCCTCAGCAACTTCCTTAAGTGTTGCAAAGTTCTTGATGTAATCCTTTGCATAGCCTGCCTTCTCAAGAAGCTTTGTGTTTACGATGATACCATAGCACTCATAGCAGTAGCCGATGGAGCAAAGCTTGCCGTCAGCATCCTTGAGCATGTATGCATCTGTGTTAAGCTCTTTAGCAATAGCTGTGTCTGTAAGGTCGTAGCAGTACTCGCCCCACTGATCAACAGCAGCAGAGTTACCAACAACGAAGATTGTGGGAACCTTGGACTTATCCATCTCAGCTGTGAGAGTC
>JAFUPE010000032.1 GCA_017481395.1 Ruminococcus sp.
CGATAACATGGCTGCAGGTCCTGCTTCCTATGGTCTTACAGACACAATGGGCAGAATGCACGGCGATGCTCAGTTTGCAGGTTCTTCTTCTGTTCCTGCTCACGTTGAGATGATGGGCCTTATCGGTATGGGTAACAACCCCATGGTTGGTGCAACAGTTGCTTGCGCAGTTGCAGTATATAATGCAATGAATAAATAATTTTACCGTAAGGTATGAAAAAGGCTTCCGAGGAATCGGAAGCCTTTTGTGTTTATGTACTGTGTTGTTGGATAGAAATAGTCAAGGAAATGATTATAATCCCTACAACCGCGAGAACGCAATAAATAATTATTGTTCAGATAGGTAAAATCAGCTCTTTCTTTTTGTCTGTTGCACCCTTGCATAGAGAGGATTTTTGTGATAAAATAAATAATTAAAGATTTATTTGTTTTGAAAGGGGAGCTTAAAGTGGCTCTTATCACCAAAAAGCTCAGGGGCACCGAGGACGTACTGCCCGCAGAGAGCTATCGTTGGCAATTTTTAGAGGAGATTATGCGTGAGCAGGCCCGTGTTTACGGCTTTGCCGAAATCCGCACTCCCGTTTTTGAAAATACACAGCTTTTTCAGCGTGGTGTCGGAGAAACCACCGACGTTGTACAAAAGGAAATGTACACATTTGATACCAAGGGCGGTGAGTCAGTAACCCTTCGCCCCGAAGGTACTGCAGGTGCGGCAAGAGCTTTGCTTGAGCACGGCGTATATAACGACGGCTTACCTGTTAAGGCAAGCTACTTTGTATCCTGCTACCGCTACGAAAAGCCTCAGGCAGGTCGCTTAAGAGAATTTCACCAGTTCGGTTTAGAGGTTTACGGCACATCAAAGCCTGTGGCAGATGCTGAGCTTATCTGTGCTGCTGCTTCAATTTTTGACAGACTTGGCATTGACGATTTAAGCCTTGAGATTAACTCTATCGGCTGTCCTACTTGCCGTGCAAAATACCACGCGTCACTTAAAGAATATTTTGCATCTCATGAGGCTGAGCTTTGTGACACCTGTAAAGGCAGACTTGAAAGAAACCCCATGAGAATTCTTGACTGCAAAAGTAAAATCTGCTCAGGTATTGCAAAGGATGCACCCGTAATTCTTGACTACCTTTGCGACGAATGCGAAGAGCACTTTAAGGGTGTCAAGGCTTGCCTTGACAGTGCTGGTATGAAGTACACCGTTAACCCCAGAATAGTTCGCGGTCTCGATTACTATACTAAGACTGTATTTGAATTTGTAAGCGGCAGTATCGGCTCTCAGTCCACCGTTTGCGGTGGCGGCCGATATGACGGCCTTATTGAGGAACTTGGCGGTCAGCCCTTGCCCTCTTTGGGCTTTGCTTTGGGTATGGAAAGACTCCTGCTACTTTTGGACAGCAAGGGTATTGAAATTCCAAAGCCCGAACCTTGTGCACTTTACGTTGCAGCTTTAGGCGAAAACGCTGAGGCAAAGGCTTTCTCACTTGTTAAGGACTTAAGAGATGCATCCTTACACGCTCAGTATGATATTGTGGGCAGAGGCTTGAAGGCACAAATGAAATACGCAAACAAAATAGGAGCTTTGTACTCTCTGGTTATCGGCGACAATGAAATCAAGGAAAACAAAGCAAACCTTAAGAATATGACCACAGGCGAGCAGGTGGAAGTTACACTTGGCGAAGATTTTGTATCGCAGTTTACCGCAATTTATCTTGACGGCAAAACAGGCTCACCCGTTTAAGGAGGAATAGTTATGGCAGAATTTATGACAGGACTTAAAAGAACAAACTACTGCGGCGAATTACGCAGCTCTGATATTGGCAAGGTTGTTACACTTTGCGGTTGGGTTCAGCGTCAGCGTGACTTGGGCTCACTTATTTTCATTGATTTAAGAGACCGCACAGGTATTACTCAGCTTGCTTTTGACGACAATACAGATAAGGCGATTTTCGACAAGGCTTTCGGTTGCCGCAGCGAATACGTGCTTTGTGCAGTTGGCGAGGTAAGGGAGCGTAGCTCTAAAAATCCCGATATTCCCACAGGTGACATTGAGGTTGCAGTTACCGACCTTAGAATTTTAAGTGCAGCACATACTCCTCCCTTTGAGATTGTTGACAACCTCAACACCAACGAGGAATTAAGACTTAAGTACCGTTATCTTGATTTAAGGCGCAAGCCTTTGCAGGATAACATTATGATGAGGTCAGTACTGGCAAAGTCTGCAAGAGATTACTTCTTTGAAAACGGCTTCATCGAGATTGAAACTCCTATGATGATTAAGTCTACTCCCGAAGGTGCCCGTGACTACCTCGTACCCTCCAGAATTCATCAGGGCAAGTTCTACGCTCTGCCCCAGTCCCCTCAGATTTACAAGCAGCTTTTAATGCTCTCAGGCTTTGACCGCTACATTCAGCTTGCACGTTGCTTCAGAGATGAAGACTTACGTGCTGACCGTCAGCCTGAGTTTACTCAGATTGATATGGAGCTTTCTTTTGTTGACGTTGAGGACATCTTAGAGCTTAACGAAGGACTTATGAAGCGAGTTTTCAAGGATGTTTTAAATAAAGACCTCGAGACGCCCTTTGAGCGTATGACTTACAAAGAGGCTATGGAGCGTTACGGCTCTGACAAGCCCGACATCCGTTTTGGTATGGAAATTCAGGATGTTTCCGATTTGGTTAAAGACTCTGACTTCGGCGTGTTCGCATCCGCTATTGAAAACGGCGGTTCTGTAAGAGCAATTGTTGCTAAAAATTCTGCCGCAACTTTAACAAGAAAAGAAATCGATAAATTAACCGAGTTTGTACGTGGTATTGGTGCAAAGGGGCTTGCCTTTGTTCGCTGGCTCGACGATACACCTGCTTGCTCCTTCGCTAAGTTTATGAAGGAGGGCGAGCTTGAAGCTATCCTTCAAAGAGTCGGTGCAGAAAAAGGCGACGTTGTGCTATTTGTTGCTGACAAGACCAGCACAGTGCTTTCAACCTTAGGTGCGTTAAGACTTACTGTAGCCAAGAAGCTCCAGATTATCCCCGACATCTTCAAGTTCCTCTGGATTGTTGACTTCCCCTTCTTCGAAAAGGACGAAGAAAGCGGAGAATGGGTTGCTATGCACCATCCCTTTACTATGCCTAAGGAAGAGTGCCTTGAGTTTTTAGACACCGACCCCGGCAAGGTAATAGCAAAGGCTTATGACCTTACACTTAACGGCACAGAGCTTAGCTCAGGCTCTATCCGTATTACAGATTACGAGCTTCAGCAGAGAATGTTCAGAGCATTGAAGCTTACCGACGAGGAGATTGAAGCAAAGTTCGGCTTCCTTGTAGAAGCTTACAAGTACGGTGCTCCACCCCACGGCGGTATGGGCATCGGTTTAGACAGACTTGCAATGATTCTTTCGGGTGCTGAGTCACTTCGCGACGTTACAGCCTTCCCCAAGGTTCAGAATGCAAGTGAGCTTATGAGCCAGTGCCCCTCTCCTGTAGATGCAGAGAGCTTAGAGGCTTTAGGCATTGCAGTTGTAGCAAAATGTGATGAGATTTGATATGTAAATTACGCCATTCTGATTTTTCAGAATGGCGTTTTTCTATAGTAACACGCAATGCGTGCAACAATATTTATTACTTCTTCGATTACTTAAAAGGTCCGCCACCCTGTTATAGGTGGCGGACCTTAGTTTCAGTCGTTATCTGGTTGATTTAAACTGTCACAGATTTAAAGCTTACTCAGCCTTAACACCTGCATACATAAAGTACTTGTAGCCGAGGGGGCTTGCAAAGAAGCCTTCGATGCTATCAGAGCACATGTACTGGTCTGTGTAGTAGTAGATGGGGCAAATTGCACCTGTGGACATAATCATATCCTCAGCCTGGTGCATAAGCTCGAATCTCTCTTCGGGGTCGCTGCTTGCCTTGATGTCAGCAATAAGCTTGTCATAAGACTCTGCCCATGTAAGACCGTCCTGACCATTGTAAGAGTATGCTGCATAAGATGCGTGTGCATCCTTACCTAACTGGCAGTCGTTGTTACCGGACTCGGAAAGCCACATGTCAAGGAAGGAAATGGGGTCGTTGTAGTCAGAAAGCCAGCCGTTACGTGCAAAAGAGAAGTCACCGGACTTACGTGTATCAACGAAGGTGTTCCACTCCTGTGCTTCAACCTGCATTGTGATGCCGTACTTAGCATAAACACCCTGCATATAAGTTGCAATAGCCTCGTGAGTTGTATCTGTGTTTGTAATGTAAGTCATTGTGGGGAAGCCTGTAACCTTGCCGTCTGCAACGGTAAACTTACCGCTGGACTTAGCAACATCCTCTAAAAGCTTAAGTGCCTCGTCACAGTTTGCAGCATAATCAGCCTCAGCAACGCTGAAGTAACCCTTACCATCGCGGTTTACGCCGTTTGTAGCAACGAACTCTGTAACACCGTCAGCATCTGTCATATCGATAGGAACGAAAGAGTTAGCGGGCTGCTGACCTGCCTTACCGATTTCAGTACAGATGTAGTTTCTCTCAAGTAAGAGGCCTAAAGCCTTACGGATAGAAATCTGCTCTTCCTGTGTAAAGTCAGCAAGTGCAGGGTCGTTTACGTTGAAGGATACATAGTAAGTACCTAACTGACCCATTACCTGATACTCTGTGGGATAATCAGCTTCGATTGTCTTAATCTGCTCGTTGGGAACGTTATCAATGAAGAGATAAGAGCCGTTCTTGTAGTTAGCAAGCAGTGAGCTGTCGTCTTCGTTAAAGGGCCATGTAATCTTGTCTGTAACAACGGCATCCACACTGTGATAATACTCGTTCTTTTCCATAACCAACTGACCCTGGTTAAATTCTGTTACCTTGTAAGGGCCGTTACCGATGTAAGACTCAGCCTTTGTTGCCCACTCGTCATTACCGTCAACAACGTCCTTCTTAACGGGCATATATGTGGGGAATGCACAAAGCTCGAAAAAATAAGGAACGTCATTGTTAAGAACAACTGTAATGGACTTGCCGTCCTCGGAAGCTGTTACATTAAGCTTAGCATCTGCTTCGCCTGCTTCAAGCTCAGCAAAACCTTCGATTACGTCGAACATATAGTAGTAGTCAGAACCTGTTGTGGGGTCAGCTGCTCTGTTCCAAGCCCAAACGAAGTCCTCTGCTGTAAGAGCAGAGCCGTCGGACCACTTAAGGTCGTCCTTGAGCTCGAATGTGTAAGAAACCTTACCGTCGTCTGTCTTAACAGCCTCGGGAAGCTCCTTAGCACAATCAGCAACGAGCTTTAAGGAACCATCCTCAGCCTGCTGGTAACCAACAAGACCTGAGAAAGCATGGATAACATAGGATGCACCGTCAACAGTTGTATTAAGTGCAGGGTCGATAGTATCAGGATAAGGACCAACACAAATGGTCATTTCGGATGCAGAAGTTGCGCCGTTGTCACAAGCTGTAAGGCCAAGACAAAGAATCATAACAACTGCAAGGATAAGTGCAAGAGACTTTTTCATAGAGTTTTCCTCCTGTCAAATTTTGTGTGTCATTCTGCAACCAGACAGAACAGACTGAATATAAATCGACTGATTTATTTACAAATAAAAATTTCGAATAACAAAGAACTATAATCGCGGCAAAACCGACACTTTTTAACTCTTAATAATTCATTTTTCACTAATTTGTGATTTCACAAAATCACAAATTATGGCAAGCAACAAAATGCTCGGGTGAAACCTCGCGAAGCTCGGGAGTTTCCTCTGCACATTTTGCGGTCGCTCTGGGACAGCGTGTGCGGAAAGGACAGCCCGAGGGCATATTTAAGGGAGAAGGAACGTCACCCTCAAGAACGATTCGCTTGTGATTCTTAGCATAATCAGGGTCAGGAATAGGAACCGCAGAAAGCAAGGAAATCGAGTAGGGATGTGTGGGATTATTATAAATCTCGTTAGCAGGGCCCATCTCAACAATGTGGCCTAAATACATAACTGCAATTCTGTCGGAAATATGCTTAACAACCAACAGGTCGTGAGCAATGAAAAGATAAGTAAGACCTAAGGTCTCCTGTAACTCTTCAAACATATTGATAATCTGTGCCTGAATTGAAACGTCAAGTGCCGAAACAGGCTCGTCGCAGATAATACAGTCGGGGTTAACTGCAAGAGCACGGGCAATGCCGATTCGCTGACGCTGACCGCCTGAGAATTCGTGGGCATAACGTGTTGCGTGCTCGGGATTTAAACCAACTATTTTTAAAAGCTCCTGAATTCTTGCCTCACGCTCTGCTTTAGTCTTACAAAGCTTGTGAATGTCAAGGGGCTCACCGATAATATCTGCAACGGTCATACGAGGGTCAAGAGAAGAATAGGGGTCCTGAAAAACCATCTGAACCTTTTTTCTCATTTCGTTAACGTCTTTTTTGGTTTTTATAACCTTGCCGTCATAAATAACCTCACCGCTTGTCGGCTGGTAAAGGTGAAGAATGCTTCGGCCTACTGTGGTTTTACCACAGCCTGACTCACCGACAAGGCCTAAGGTCTCGCCCTTTTTAATGGCAAACGAAACTCCGTCAACAGCCTTAAGCTTTTTACTTCCGAAGAGGCCGTTAGGGATATTGAAGTGCTGCTTCAAGTCTTTGACTTCAAGCAAATACTTATCATTGCTCATTTTGCTGCCTCCTCGTTATAGAGAGCCTCTATTTCCTCAGCGGTAAATTTGCCCTCTTCTATATTTTTCTTAACGTGATTCCAGCATCTGGCGTAGTGTGTGCCGCCCTCGCAAATAAGCTTGGGATTAACCTCAAGACAAACCTTCATTGCGGCGTCGCAACGAGAAGCAAAGGGGCATCCGGGAGGAAGATTTAAAAGGTCAACAGCATTACCGCCAATGGGCTGAAGCTTTGTTTTTTCGTCGCTTACTGTGGGGATAGAACGCATAAGACCCAAAGTATACTCGTGCTTGGGATTGTAGAAAATCTCCTCGGCAGTACCTCTTTCGCAAATCTGACCTGCGTACATAACGATAACCTCGTCGCACATCTCGGCAACAACACCAAGGTCATGCGTAATAAGGATAATCGCCATACCAAGCTTTTTCTGCAAATCCTTCATAAGGTCCAGAATCTGTGCCTGAATTGTAACGTCAAGAGCTGTTGTAGGCTCGTCAGCAATAAGAATGTCGGGCTCACAGGCAAGTGCCATAGCAATCATAACACGCTGACGCATACCGCCCGAAAACTCGTGAGGATACTGCTTGATACGTTTATTGGGCTCGTTAACGCCAACAAGCTTAAGCATCTCAATAGCACGTTCCTTAGCCTCTTTGCGGTTACGGTTTGTGTGAAGCATAATAGCTTCCATAAGCTGGTCGCCGATAGTGAAAACAGGATTAAGGCTTGTCATAGGGTCCTGAAAGATTATAGAAATCTTGTTACCTCTGATTTTTGCCATGCCGCTTTCTTTAATGCCTACAAGCTCCTCGCCCTCAAGCTCGATACTACCGCCGACAATTTTGCCGGGGTTAGCAAGAATCTGCAAGACTGAGTAGGCAGAAACCGACTTACCTGAGCCGCTTTCACCAACAATACCCAAAACCTTGCCCTTCTCTACCTCGTAAGAAACGCCGTTAACGGCCTTTACCTCGCCCGAGGGAGTAAAGAAGGAGGTTCTGAGGTCTTTTACTGATAATAAACTCATTTTAAGGTAACCTCCTTACTTTTTCTGTTTGGGGTCGAAGGCGTCTCTGAGGCCGTCGCCCAAAAGGTTAAGGGAAAGAACAATAACGCAAATTGTAATTGCGGGAACCAGGAGTCTGTAAACATCACTGTAGATGTAGGAAAGATTTTCAGAAGCAAGAGAGCCGAGAGAAGGCATAGGAATTGAAACACCAAGACCTAAGAACGAAAGGAAGCTCTCTGTAAAAATTGCATTGGGAATCTGCAAAGCTGTAGAAATAACCATAACGCTGATACAGTTGGGAAGAAGATGCTTACGGATAATTCTTGCAGGAGACGCACCAAGTGCCTTTGCGGTTAAAACGAACTCCTGCTGTTTGATTGAAAGAATCTGGCCGCGGATAAGACGTGCCATAGATACCCAGTAAAGAAGTGCGAATACAAGGAAAATTGAAATCATACCTGTACCGATTTTTTCGAGGAAAGTGCCCTCAATAACCGGAGCCAGAGTCTGCTTGAACACAACGGAGAAAAGAATAACCATAAGCATATCGGGCAGAGAATAGATGATATCAACAAATCTCATCATTACAAGGTCAACCTTGCCGCCTGCATAGCCTGCGATTGAGCCGTAAAGCGTACCGATAATTAAAACGATAATCGAAGCAAAAAGACCAACGGAAAGAGAAATTCTTGTGCCGTAAACAACTCGGATAAAATAATCTCTGCCTAAGGAGTCAGTACCCAAGATGTGAGGGAATATGTCCTCGCCTGCTTCTATACGCTCAAGCTCGGTAGTACCATACTGAAAAGGCTTTAAGTTGTTATAGCTTGAATCGGGCAAATCGCCCTGAAGGCTTAACTGCTGGTCATATGTGTAGGGATAAACCATAGGAACAATGATTACTGCAAGAATAATCAAAACAAGCAAAATTGCACAGGTAACGGCTACCTTGTTTTTGAAGAGGCGGCGCATACCGTCCTTGAAGAAGGTTACGCTTTCTCTCTCAATAACCTGCTGCTCTTTTTCAGAAGCAGACGCCTTTTCCCACATTGAAGTGTCAAGGTGCAATGTAAGGGGCTTTTTTGTAAGAAGGTTTTTTACATCCGTATTTTTCATTATTATAACCTCCTTAAGAAAGATCTACTCTGGGGTCGAAAAGCTTGTAAAGAATATCCGACAAGAGCATCATAACAGTAACAATAATTGCAAGGAAAATTGTAGTACCCATAATCATTGTATAATCGCGGTTGACAATAGAAGATACAAAGTATTTACCAAGACCGGGAACAGCAAAAATATGCTCTACTACCAGTGAGCCTGTTAAAATAAAGGCCACCATAGGACCTGCGTAAGTAATTACAGGTGTAACTGCATTTTTAAGAGCGTGCTTAAAAAGCACCTTTGAGGGTGCAACACCCTTTGCACGTGCTGTACGGATATAGTCCTGACCTAAAACGTCAAGCATGCTTGAACGTGTAAGTCGGATGATATACGCCATGGGATACAGCATAAGCGAAATAATGGGAAGCACCAAGCCTGCCGCGGTTTGTCCGTTGGCAGGGAATATATTCATTTCAATACAGAACAGCCACAACAGCAGCGTCGCCACAATAAACGACGGCATGGCAACAAAGGCGGTAGAAACAACCATTATAATACGGTCAATAAGCTTATTATGGAAAACCGCCGCCAATGAACCGAAAATAAGACCAAGTACAATGGCACCTGCCGCCGCAATAAGTCCCAGCTTGGCAGAAGAAGCAAAGCCTTCCATAATAACATCCATAACGTATCTGCCGTCCATCTTCATCGAAGGACCAAAGTCAAGGCGGACCGCACCCTTAAGGTAATTAAGATACTGCTCAAACAAAGGCTTGTCCAGACCAAATTTAGCGTTTAATGCCGCCAAGGTCTCTTCAGTGACGGATTTTTCGCTGGTGAAGGGACCGCCGGGGATGAAGTTCATTATAAAGAAAGTGATAGTAATTACCAAGAATATGGTAACTACAGCAAGCACAAGTCTTTTCAATATATAGAAAAGAAATTTTTTGTCCATAGTTTTCCCGTTCCTTACAAAAAAGTTTTATTTTTTATAATATCACAAAGTCACAAACAATTCAATATGTTAAACAATGAAATTATAGATTTTGCTAAGTTAATTATTAGCAAATTCTCTTCTTGAAACCATAATGGCACAACCGAGAGAAGGCACCACAAGCTTGCCGCCCTCTACACGAGTACCCATAACAGGTTTGCCGTAGCCTGAGGTAAAGCAAGCGGGAATATCAATAATTATATCAGAAAAACCCGAGTTAAAAGCACAGAAAAGTCCCTCGTCAGCAGTTGTTCTTAAATAAGAAAGCAGTCTGCCCTGAGAATAAACGTTAACAAAATTGCTGTCCCAGAGGGTTTCACAGCTTCTTCTAAGCGCACCAAGTTCCTTGTGCCACTCTATAAGCTCTTGGTTCTCTCTGCCCCAAGGATAGCACGCACGGTTAAAGGGATCGCGATAACCCTCCATACCTGCCTCATCGCCGTAATAAACACAGGGGAAGCCGGGAAGAGTGTACTGAATTGCAGCAGCCATCTTCATAAGCTTTATGCCCCTTTGTCTCTGCTCGGGAGTAAGCTTCTGGTTAGCCTGCCACCATCGGTCTCTGCCGTTTAAAGGCTCGCCTGCCATTACAGTTAAGGCACGCTCGGTATCGTGGGTCGAAAGCAGATTCATAAGCACCCTGAGCACAGGCTTGGGGTAGTTTTCTACAACGCTCATAATCTGGTCCATTACGTATTTTGCGTCCACGCCTCTTACAAAATCAAGAATGGCGTTTCTGAACACATAGTTCATAACAGAGTCAAGCTGCTCACCTAAAAGGAAGCGGCGGCGGGCTCCGTAGCTTTCCTTGTTAGAGGCATCCTCCCACACCTCACCGATAACAATACCTTCGGGGTCCTGAGCCTTGACAGCCTTGCGTAGGTTTTCGAGGAATTCGTCGGGTAACTCGTCGGCAACGTCAAGCCTCCAGCCCGAATTACCATGGCGCATATAATTTCTTACAACGCCCTTTTCGCCGTTGATATATTCATTATAAGCGGGGTCGTTTTCGTTAACCTCTGGTAACGTATAAAAACCCCACCAAGAGTTGTAGTTATCGGGCCACTGGTGGAAGTTATACCAGCTGTAATAAGGAGATTTTTGGTCTCTGTAGGCACCGCCCTCGCCGTATCTGCCCGAACGGTTGAAATAAATGCTGTCTGCACCTGTGTGGCTGAAAACGCCGTCGTTAATAACTCTTATATCTAACTTCTTGGCCTCAGCACAAAGCTCCTCGAAGTCCTCGATAGTACCCAGCATGGGGTCAACAGCGTCGTAGTTACCCGTGTCGTAGCGGTGGTTAGAGTAAGCCTCGCAAATAGGATTAAGATAAATACAGCTTACGCCTAATTCCTTTAAATAAGGTAATTTCTGAGTAATACCCTTAAGGTCGCCCTTAAAGAAGTCTGTATTTGTAATTTCGCCGTATTCATTAGGCATCCAATCAGGGCACTGATACCAGTCGTTCTGAATTTTTAAATCTGTACGCTTTATAGCCTTTTCCTCGCCGCTGAAATTAAAGCGGTCGGGAAAAATCTGATACATTACGCCGCCTACAGGCCAGTCGGGCGTTTTAAAGCCTTTTTTGTAAGCAGTAATCTGCCAGCTTCTGCCGGGAGAACGCTCAATCGAGCTTTTTCGGTCAACATCAGCTGGCACCAGAAAACGAGTACCTTCTGCGGTCTGAAGCTTGAAGCTGTACCAATAAAGACCCATTTCTTCGGGCGTAAAGTCGCATTCCCATATACCTGTGTCGTTGTCAAATGAGCCTGTCCAGAAAAGCTTTACAAAGACCCAGTCGTAGCTGTAATCATACTTTACAGCTAACTCTGCCTGACTGCAGCGAAGGTCGCGGGGCAAAAGAATTCTGAAATGAATTTTTGTGCCCTCTTCAACTGCGCCGAAGGGCGATTTGTAGAAAGGATTGCGTGAATCGAATTGAGGAAACATTAAACCACTCCAAAGTGAAATTATATATAAACATAGAGAATAATATTATATAAAAAAATCCTGTCTCTGTCAACAAAGGCAACGGATTTGTCGCTTTATTCTTAAAAAATAAAAGAGGACGGTTAATTTCCGTCCTTACTAATTTCTGTGCCTCAGGCACATATCGCAAATCCCGAAAGGGATTCATATCGCTTGCAAGGCAAAGCCTTGCAAATAAAAAGAGCCTCCCCTTTTGGGAAGACTTATCAAAAAACTTTTGCGGTAAATTGCCGAGATGTAAGCAGACCAAGGAAATGGTGCCGGTGACCGGACTTGAACCGGTACGGTATTGCTACCGAGGGATTTTAAGTCCCTTGTGTCTGCCATTCCACCACACCGGCAGAAAAAGTGGTGACCCGGACGAGAATCGAACTCGTGTTACC
>JAFUPE010000033.1 GCA_017481395.1 Ruminococcus sp.
AGCACCATCTGTACCGATTACTCTGAGCTCGTCGCAGCGAATTTTCTCGTTAATGAGAACCTCCTGTTTGCTAATGTTAAAGCACCTCCAGTTTTGATAAAAACAAAGCGGACAGAATAATCTGCCCGCACAATAATACAAGGAAATACTAAGTATAAATCCCGTAATATTGACCCGTGCAGACAGCACCCCACAGGTGAAAGCTATTCGCTTTGCTTTATTATTACCACAAAATAATACAACGTAAAGCAGAGTTTGTCAAGACTTTTTTAAAAATTTTTAAAGAAATTGCAATCTCTGACTCTTGGTGATATAATATTTAAAATGGAGTTGATTTTATGACAGAAAATGTTTATGCTATCCCCGTAACAAGCGAGGACGAGCAAAATAAAGAACAAATCAAATTACATGAGAGACGAAGCTTAAGAGGCAGGTGTATATCTACAGGCTTACTTTGTTTAATTAGCCTTTTTACCTTTACATTATTAGCCATGATATTAAGTGCAATTATTTACGAAGGCTTTGAAGGTACGCCTATGCTTGAAAGCGATAGGCTTAGTCTTATTCCCGACATGATTTTAAACGGTTTGGTTTCTCTCGTAGGGTTCGGAGTTGTTTCGGTAATTTTCTGCAATGCCACAAAAACCGACCTGAGTGAAATTTTACCGAGCGAAAAAATGTCGTTTAAAAAGCTTGCGGCTGTTGTAGCAATAGGCTTTACAGTATGCATAAGTGCCAATTACATTGCACAGCTTTTCGCCATCGACTTAAGTATTTTGGGACTTGAGACTATGTATGACGAAGCACTTACCGGAAGCACTTCGCTAATCGAGCACATCACTTACGTCATTGCTGTATCATTTGTACCTGCTGTTACCGAAGAGCTGGTTTACAGAGGTTGCGTAATGGGAAGGCTAAGAAAATTTGGTGACGGCTTTGCACTTGTTACTTCTGCACTTCTTTTCGGCATGATGCACGGCAATTTTACACAGGCTCCTTTTGCTTTTGTGGTAGGTCTTGCCACAGGCTGGGCCGTACTTTATACAAACTCTATTTTCCCTGCAATGCTTATACACGGTCTTAACAATTTTATGTCTGTAATTGCTGACATATCATACGAAAATTTAGACCTCGCAGGAATTGACACTATATACGTAGATTTTATCTATATGCTTATTTACACCGCTGTATTTATATTAGCGATAATTTCGGTTTACAAGCTTGCTAAAAAAGATAGCGGCTTCTTGAAGCTAAAGCCCTACGAGGGCGAGCTGAGCTTTAAAGAAAGAATTAAAGTTTTCTTTACAAGTGCAACTATTATAATTTTTCTTGCAATTACAGTATTAGAATGCGTAATTACACTAAAGGCAATTGAATAAATGGACAGATACGACTTTATGAAACTCGCACTTAAAGAGGCAAAAGAATGTATTATAAGCGGTGACGTGCCTGTAGGTGCTGTGATAGTAAAAAACGGACAGGTTATTGCCACAGGCAGAAACCTAAAGGAGAAAGATAACATAGGGGTTTTGCATGCCGAAATAGTTGCAATTACAAATGCAAACAAGGTCCTTGGCTCAACAAATCTTTCGGGATGCGAAATTTATGTTACTCTTGAGCCGTGCCCTATGTGTGCAGGTGCTATTATCAACTCTAAGATTGATAAAGTAATTTTCGGTGCATTTGACCTTAAAAACGGTGCAACAGGCAGTGTTGCAAATCTTTTTGCCCTCCCCTTTACTCATAAGCCGGAATGTTTTGGCGGAGTTATGGAAGATGAGTGCTCGCAGATACTTACGGAATTTTTTAAAAGTATAAGAAAATAAATTACAGCCTGTAGTTATTCGCTACAGGCTGTTTTACTACAAAAGTAAAAGGCACCTGCATAAGCAAGTGCCTTTTTGGCTCAGAGAAAGTGATTCGAACCCTTGGTACGGTTTTAGCCGTACACACGATTTCCAATCGTGCTCCTTCGGCCAGCTCGGACATCTCTGCGTTTGACAACGTTGTTTATTATATAATAGCCAAATAAAAAAATCAAGTCTTTTTTATAAAATTTTAAAATTTTTATTATTTTGTAAGCTTACACATTAAATAATACTAACGAAATCAAAAAATCATTCGAATGCTTGCATCTTCATATTAAATACACCATGGCGAGTAATGTCGCAGTAAACATCAGACTTAATATAGCTTTCAAACGCAGTTATAAGAAGCTGGATATTCACGTTATTTGTACTGCCCGCAGGAAGAGTAACCGCAATTTCAAGGTTTTCAGAATCAGAGATAACCTGAATTAGCTTTAAATATTCAGAAACATCTACATCTTTAATACCTGCCTTGGTTTTCTTAGGAACAAAATATTCGTCAAGCAGCATAAGCTCGCATAGCTCAGCTTTAAGCTCTGCGGCAGTAAGGGTATCGGAATAAAGCTTTGCAGTAAATTTAGCAAAAGCTATATCACCGGGCTTCATTTTTGATTCTGTAGCATTGTATACCCTGATACCCTCGGGCAAAAAAGGATTCATAACCTCTGCGACCGTAGAAAGATCGAAGCCTTCATCCAAAAAGCGGACATCCATACATTCACGCTCGCCTCTGAAGCCTAAAGATAAGGGTAACGGAAAAGTGATGAAAGGATGAGGATTAAAGCCTTCGGTGTACCAAATAGGAAGCTTTGCTCGGTAAACAGCTCTGAGCATTACTCGGTTAAGGTCAAGGTGAGAGATAAATCTGCACTCTTTGTCTTTTTTAAACCATATTCTTACATTTTTCATAGCAGACACCTCCCTTATATTTTGCGGCACCGCAGGCAGAACACTTTTCTCTGCAATTTGGTGTTGTCGAGCTTTCATAGGCTTTCAGGCACTCTGATTTCAAAAAACTTTTGCTTACACCATAGTCCAGGAAATCCCAAGGAAGAATTTCGTCGAAGCTACGCTTACGTGTAGTGTAAAAATTCGGGTCAATACCGCATTCTTCAAAAAGTTCGAGCCATTTATCGATAGAAAAACAATCGTTCCATCCGTCGAAGTGAAAACCTTTTTCACAAGCTTTGAGCATTACTTTACAAAGCCTTCTGTCGCCTCTTGCAAAGACTCCCTCGAGATAACTTGTGGCGGCATCGTGATAGTTAAAAGTAATTTTCTTGGTCTTTATTGCAGATTTGACTACCATCTGCTTTCTTTTGATTTCGGGGATATTATCCTGTGACTCCCACTGAAAAGGAGTAAAAGGCTTAGGAATAAAGGAGGATGCAGAACAGGTTACGTTTACTCCCCTGCCCTTTGCACGGTTTTCGCACCTATAGAAGGTGTTTACAACCGCTTGACCGAGATTTGCAATACCCTCTAAATCCTCGTCGGTTTCTGTTGGTAAGCCTGTCATAAAATAAAGCTTGATATTAGTCCAACCGCCGTTAAAGGCAGTTGCACAGGTTTCTAAAAGCTCGTCCTCCCGAACATTTTTATTAATTGCATCACGAAGCCGCTGAGTACCTGCTTCGGGTGCAAAAGTAAGACCCGATTTACGCACAGTTTTAATTTTACTCATAATTTCGTCTGTAAAGCCGTCAACACGTAAAGATGGCAGAGAAAGGCTTACTTTCTCGTCGTCAGACCACTGGGTAAGCTTAGTTAAAAGAGGAACTATCTGAGAATAGTCGCTTGAAGAAAGGGACGTAAGAGAAACCTCGTCATAGCCTGTGTTTTTACAAAGGTTATAACACTGCTCGCTGATAACATCCACAGACTTTTCGCGAACAGGACGATTCATAAATCCTGCCTGACAGAAACGACAGCCGCGGATACATCCGCGGAATATCTCAGATACTGCTCTGTCGTGAACAATCTCTACATTAGGAACAACAAAATTATCGGGATAATATGACTTGTCCATATCCATAATAATTCTTTTATGAACGGTTTCGGGAGCACCGAAGTTAGGGGTAAACGATTTGATAGTTCCGTCGACGTTATAGTCTACATCATAAAGTGCAGGAACATAGACACCCTCTATCTGTGCAGCTTTAACCAAAAAGTCGTGTTTAGACTCGTTATTCTTTCGGCAATGACGGAAAAGCTCCATAACCTCAAGGTCTACTTCCTCGCCTTCGCCGATAAAGAATATATCAATAAAATCTGCCAAAGGCTCGGGGTTAGAGGCACAGGCACCGCCTGCCACAACAATATTTTTAAGCTCAGTTCTGTCTTTAGAAAGCACAGGTACCTTGCCGAGTTTAAGCATATTTAAAACATTTGTGTAAGAAAGCTCATACTGCAGAGTAAAGCCGATAAAATCGAACTCGCTCAACGCGTCGCCGCTTTCCAGTGCATAAAGCGGAATATCATGCTTTATCATCTGCTCTTCCATATCAATCCAAGGTGCAAATACTCTTTCACACCAGATGTAAGGAACAGAGTTGAACTGGCTGTAGAGGATTTTCATGCCGAGGTGAGACATACCGACCTCGTAAGTATCAGGAAAGCAGAAAGCAAACCTTAGGTCTACCTTTGATTTATCCTTGATAACTGCGTTAAGCTCACCGCCTGTGTATTTACCGGGCTTCTGAACCTTTAATAATATTTTTTCGACTTCCTTAGGATACATGTTTATACTCCTTTGAAACAAGTGTACATATAAGATAAATTGCCGCAAAAAGCAGCGAAAAATTATAGCTTGAATTAAACAGAAAGATAATACCCCAAATCGCTATGGGAATAACAAAAACCACCGTAAGTACATCAGTGATTTTATCGCAAATTTTCGGCGTAAATCGTTTTTGAAGCAGATACATCAAAAGCTGACCCCCATCTAAAAATCGGACAGGAAGCAAATTAAAAATACCAATAAGTAAATTAGAAACGCCGAAGCTGAAGCTTATGTTGTCTTTACTCACTGAATAAACAGCAAAGGAAACTCCCGACAAGATAAAATTAACCGCTACGCCGCTTATGGTAACAAAAACTTCAGCGTTATATGATAGAGTAGTAGAATCTGCATTTATAGCAACATCGCCTAAATTTAAAGAAACAGACTTAAGCTTTGCACCTGAAAGCTTCATAGCCGCAATGTGTCCTGCTTCGTGAAAAAGCGAACAAAGCAGACAAATCAGCATGGTTTTGTTCTTGTCACATATAAGTGCAAGTGTAAAAAAAGCAACAGCAGGGTACGAAACCCGAAGCTCTACAGAAAACAGCTTAAACTTCATCAGCAGTTGAGAAAAGGCTGGAAAAATCTAAACTTTCGAAGTCGCCATTATAAATTACAGATTTAGAAATTTCGTTTTCGTACCAATTAATTACCGAGTTGTAAAGCTCTGTACCTAAAAATTTCAGAATAAACAAAAACAGCAACGCACACAGACTTATGGTAAGTTGTAACGTAAGCACAGGGTGCTTGGAATGTTTTTTAGGTTTTACTGTTACTTCGGGCTCTTCGTCAACTGCATCGGCGGCTTCTGTTTTGACAATAGGCGTAGATAAACTTTGCCACTGGTCATCGTGGTATATATTGTTGTTATTGAAGTTGTCCATATAATCACCTGCTCAAATATATGCAGGGATTTATAATTTATTGACTGAGACGAGAAAAATCCTTTCTATTAAGCTCTAAAAAGAATAGAACAGCCACTACCAAAGCAACAAACTCGGCAATAGGAAACGCAAGCCAGATAAGATTTACGTCTACTCTTGAGAATACGAGTGCGAGAGGCAAGATAATAATAACCTGTCTTAAAAGAGACATAAGAAGGCTTCGAACACCCTTGCCTACTGATTGGAATAATGCTGTAAATACAACGCCTACAGATGCAGGAAGGAAGCAAAGGCTGATTCTTCTTAAGGCAACTATACCGATATCGATATAATCGGGCTCCAGACCAAACAAATTAAGTAATCCCTTTGGGAAGGCATGGAAAATAACAGTACCCAAAAGCATAATAATTGCGGCTATTACAAGAGAATAGCGTAAGGTTTTCATCATACGCTCCTTAATTTTTGCTCCGTAATTATAACCGATAATGGGCGAAATACCTTGATTAAGACCAAATACAGGCATAAAAACAAAGCTCTGCATCTTGTAGTAAACTCCGTAAACAGTCTGTGCGGCAGTTGCAACATCGCCCGAGTACGCACCTGAGGTTTTAATAATAAAGTTGATAAGAACAACAGTAATTGAACCTACTGCCTGCATAACAATACCAGAAAGTCCTACTCTGTAGATATCCTTAATAACATCCATTTTAAGTTTAAAGCCTTTAAATGAAATGCGGATACCTGTATTTTTCTTAAACAAAACGATAATCAGGAAGAACATTGCAATCCACTGACCTGCAACAGTAGCAACAGCGGCACCCTTAACACCCATTTCAGGGAAGAGGCCAATACCGAATATCAAAAGCCAGTCAAGAATAATATTAGTAACAGCACCGATTATGTGAGAAGCCATAGGAAGCAGAGTATTACCTGTAGCCTGAATAGATTTTTCGAGCATAATCTGAACAAAAGAGCCTAAGGAAAACACAAGGGCAATTGTTAGGTACTGGGTACCGTATGTAACAATCTGTTCGCTACCGCTGTTAAGAAATAGCATAAAGGGCCTTGAGGCAAAAACACCAAGAAGTGCAAAAAACACCCAAGTTATAACAGCAAGCAAAATACCATGAGTAGCGGCATACTCTGCCTCTTTACGTCTGCCCTCGCCTAAACGTCTTGCAATAACAGAATTTACACCTACCGCAGTACCAACAGCAAAAGCTACCATTAAAAGCTGCATGGGATAAGCCAAGGAAACAGCAGTTAACGCATCGGAATTTCCGCCGTAAGCACCTAAAAACATACTGTCGACTACGTTATAAAGAGCTTGTATCAGCATTGAAAACATAGCCGGCAAACTCATTTTAAAAATTAAGCCCAACACAGGGGCAGTTCCCATTCGTACGGTGTTATTTTTATTCTTCATTGCATTCTCCATTACTTAACCTCTCTGAAACCATTATTTTTCTATTATTAATTAACACAGCGAATAAAAATACGCAAACAGCACCTAACAGTCCGCCTGTAATATCTATTACCAAGTCCGATACCTCAAATGCTCTTCCCTCTGAAAAAAGCTGAATGCACTCATCAATTAGTGCTACCAAGCTAAAACAAAGCATAGATAAAAGCATTGACTTGGCTTTTACCAAGAAAAAGCTCAGCATTGTAAGCATAGATAAAACGCCCAAAAGACCGAACTCGCAGAAATGTGCAAGGGTTCGAACTATTACCTGAGTAAATACAAAGTCTATTCCAAGAATTGACATAAGATTATTAAGAAATGCCATTATTCTGCCTGATGATGCACCTGAAACTTCGGCATTTTGCATGGAATTTGAAAAAATAAAAGCAACAAGCAACAGTGTTAAGAATGACAGTAAAATTCTTGCGAACAAAAGGGATTTTTGCTTAAATTTCATATAATCACCCATTCTAAATGATATTTTATCTAATTTAGGGTGAGATGTCAATTTTTTATGTTGTAAAAATCAAAATAATATTATATAATATAAATTGTCTATGACATATAAATGAACTTATCCGAGGTACATTATGCTTAGTAAAATCAAAACTCTGGCAATACAGGCTTCTGCTACTGCAGATGAGCACGCAGGCTTAACCGAAACTATTGTTAACAACATTGTAGGCGTTATGGGCGGTGTTCCTGCTGAGCTTGTAGTCTTTATAATTTCGCTCTTTCCTATACTTGAGTGCAGGGGCGGAATGATTGCCGCTAGCCTTTTAGGTGTTGACTACTGGCTTGCCGTTATCATAAGCATTATCGGTAATCTTTTACCCATTCCCTTTATTTTTCTGTTTATCGAAAAAGTTTTTAATCTTATGAAAAAAACAAAGCACTTGGGAAAGCTTGTTAATAAAATTGAAGCAAAGGCCATGAAGCAATCTTCAAAGGTTACCAAGTATAAAAGATGGGGTTTGCTTCTTTTTGTTGGCATTCCTCTTCCCGGTACAGGTGCATGGACAGGTGCACTTATAGCTGTGCTTTTAAAGCTTAATCTTAAGGATTCTGTTATAAGCATTCTTGTAGGTGTAGTTATGGCTATGACGATTATGTCTTTTATAACCTACGGAATTCCTTGGGTTGTTTCATTATTCTGATTATTTAGGGCAATTTTTATAATTGCCCCTATTTTTTAGGTGTTACTATGAGTAAGCATTATGATATTATCGTTATCGGCGGCGGTGCAAGCGGACTTTTTTTCACCGCATTAGTCGCCGACAAATACAAAAATCTTAAAATAGCTGTTATTGAAAAAAATCAGAGAGTAGGCAAAAAACTGCTTGTGACAGGCAACGGCAGATGTAACCTTACTAACGTTTTTGCAAGCAAAGATAATTACCATGGAAGCGTCAAGCCTTTTATTGGTGACGTTCTTAGTGCCTGCCCTCCACAAAAGGTACTTGAGATTTTTCATAGGTTAGGACTTATAACAAGGGCTGATGATTTCGGCAGAGTATACCCTAAATCAAATCAGGCAAGCTCGGTACTTGATGTGCTTCGCTATAACTGCGAGAAGGAAAACGTAGACTTTTTCTGCGAAGAAAAAGTAATTAAAATAGAAAAACAAAAGGGCTTCTTTTCAGTTACTACAGATAATAATTTTTTCACAACAGATAAGCTTATTTTTGCAACAGGCGGTGCGGCGGCTCCAAAAGCAGGCGGTGACAAGTCGGGCTATCAGCTTTTAAGAAGTCTTGGTCACACAATTATCAAACCTTCTCCTGCCCTGTGTCCTGTATGTGTCAAGTCCGAACACCTCAAATCACTTAAAGGTGTAAGAGCACAAGGCGAGGTTATCCTTTTAGAAAACGGAAAAGAAATTGCAGCCGAAGAAGGCGAAATTCAGTTTACAGAAACTGCACTTTCCGGAATATGCGTTTTTAATCTTTCGCAATATATTGAAAACGACAAAAATTACCTTTTAAGGGTTAAACTTCTTCATGAATACGATTTTAAAAGTATTTTCGAAATACTTTTAAATAACAGAAACACCTACGCTATCTTTGATTCCGAAAACCTTTTTACAGGAATTTTTCACAAAAGGCTTGCACAAATTCTTTTGAAATCTGCAGGTATTTCTCTTGGTAAAAAAGTAAGAGATATAAGCGACAAAGAGCTTAAAAGTATTGCAGGACTTATCAACAACTTTGATTTTGAAGTATCGGGTCTTTCGGACTTTAGCAATGCTCAGGTCACCAAGGGCGGGGTTAAAGGTGACGAAATTGACCCAAAGACTTTTGAAAGCAAGAAAACAAAGGGGCTTTACGTTATAGGTGAAGCTCTTGACTGCAACGGTGATTGTGGCGGTTATAATCTGCAATTTGCCTTTGCAACAGGATATTTGGCGGCAAGGAATTTATGATTAAGGTTAATAATTTAAAGCTTCCTGTGGGTTATGAAGCCAATGATGTAAAGCTGACTATCATGAAAAGCCTAAAGCTTAATGAACAAAGCATCGAAAGCTTCAGACTACATAGGGTAAGTATAGATGCACGAAAAAAAGATAATATTTATTATAACGCAACTGCCACGGTAAAGCTTAGAGTAAACGAAGATAAAATAATCAGTAGGTTCAGTAACGCCGAATCCTTTGCTCCCTACCGCTACAACTTTACTGCTACAAAAGAGCTTAACGAAAGACCCATTGTAGTAGGTAGCGGTCCTGCTGGACTTTTTGCAGCTTTAACGTTAGCTAAATTTGGTGCAAAACCTATAGTAATTGAACGAGGCAAGGACGTAGACTCAAGAACAGAGGATGTTGAGCTTTTCTTTAAATATGCTTTGCTTAATCCATGCTCAAACATTCAGTTTGGAGAAGGCGGTGCAGGCACGTTTTCTGACGGAAAACTTAACACAGGCACCAACGACAGTCGTTCTACTCACGTGCTGAGGACGTTTGTAGAATTCGGTGCTCAGGAGGAAATTCTGATTAACGCAAAACCCCATATCGGAACGGACGTGCTAAAAAATGTTATTAAAAACATTCGCAAAGAAATCATTTTGCTTGGCGGAGAATTTTTATTCGAAACAACTGTTACCGACCTTGTTATAAAAGACGGTGCACTTAAAGGTGTAACAATATCTAACAACGGAAAGGCTGAAACTATTGCTACCGATTGTGCTATACTTGCAATTGGCCACAGTGCAAGAGATACCTTTAGCATGCTTCTTAACAAAGGCGTGATTTTACAGCAAAAGCCTTTTTCGATGGGTGTAAGAATTGAGCATAAAGCCAAAAACATTAACAAATGTCAGTACGGAAAATTTGCACATAGACTGCCGACTGCCGATTATAAGCTAAGCACTAAAGATTCCACAGGCAGAGGCGTGTATACTTTTTGTATGTGCCCCGGCGGATACGTTGTTAATGCATCAAGTGAAGAGGGGCAGCTTTGCACAAACGGCATGAGTTACAGCAAGAGAGACGGAGAAAACTCTAATTCGGCTGTACTTGTAAGCATTTATCCCGAGGATTTCTCGGATACCTCTCCCCTTGCAGGTGTAATGCTTCAACAAAATATCGAGCGAAAAGCTTTTGAGGCAGGCGGCAAAGATTACTGTGCACCCATAGAAACTGTCGCAAGCTTTATTAATAACAGCAACAACAAATTTGGTTCGGTAAAGCCCACAATAAAACCGGGGTATAATCTTACAAAGCTTGAAAAAGTTTTTCCCGACCACATTACCAAGGGACTAAAAGAAGGACTTTCAGCCTTCGCAAGAAGAATGCCGGCGTTTAACGCCGAGGATGCTATACTTACGGCAGCAGAAACCCGAAGCTCTTCCCCTGTCAGAATTGTAAGAAACGAAAGATTAGAGGCAATTAATATCAAAGGTTTATTTCCCTGCGGCGAAGGAGCTGGCTATGCAGGCGGAATAGTGTCAGCGGCTGTTGACGGTATTAAGTGTGCAGAAATGATATTGACAAAATAAATAATCACCTGAGCAAAAAGCTCAGGTGATTTTCTTTTAAACTACTGTATCAATATGCTCGTCGTATTCCTGCGTACCAACTATTGAGATAAGCTCTCGCTTAGTAAAGGCTTCGTTATAGGTAGAATATCTTACGTGCAGGATATCCCCCGCTTTAAGCTGTTTGCCGCCATGAACGTCTACCTCGGCATCCTTATCGGCACTTTTTACAGATAAAACAAACAGATTGCTTGGCCAAAGAATATCACGGATTTGCTTGCCCACAGCAAAAGACGAAGCTTTAACCTTAACAAAAGTATCATATACCTGTCGCTCTTTTCCAGAATAATGGCTTTCTACTGAGTTTTCAAGAGCTATGTCGGTTATAGACTTGGCATCAAACATCTCGGTTATAATATAAGAAACACAAGCAGTAACAATTACCGGAAGAATGTAGCCGCTACAGGACAAAGCCTCAATAGCAAAAACCATGGCTGTAAAAGGGGTCTTCATCATACCTGAAATACAGGCTATAATACCGAGAACAACAATTAGAGTGTAATACTCTTCAGAGACGCCAAAGCTTACAAAAAGCTTGCCTACTAAAGAAGAAACGGTAGCACCCAGTGCCATTATAGGCAGAAAAAGTCCGCCTGTAATACCGCTGGAATTAGCAGTAAAGGTAAGGGTTGTCCTTATGAACAAAATCGCCAAAAGCATTATAAAAGACGGAGAAGCAAGTAAAAGCTCCTCTATAAGATGATGGCCTGTTGAAACAAAAGAAAACGAGAAAAGACCGGCTATCAGCGTTAATGTATAAACTGCAAATATTTTATACTTTACAGGAATAAAGGAAAGCCTTTTGTTTAAAAGTGAGCTTATAAGTCTGTAATACTTAAGTACAAGCACCGCAACAACTCCTACTGCAACACCTAAAACCAAAGGAATCCATATATCACGGATTCTGAAATCCGGCAAAGAAACACTATGAAACATACGTGTATTAACGTTAAAGAAAAGAGATAAAAACTCTACAGTTATGTGTGCAAACATTACAGATGTAGAAGACACTATCATTATCATAGGCGAAAAGCTTTGGTGTGCCTCTTCAAGAGCAAAGACAATGCCGGACACAGGTGCACCTGTTGCAACTGAAAAGCCTGCACACGCACCGCCTGTCATTGAGTATCTGCTCCACGCTCTATGCTTCTTTAAAAGAGGAGAAACACTTCCTCTGCCCAAAAGTGTACCCATCTGAACAGAGGGACCTTCGTTACCTAAAGGAACACCGATTAAAAATGAAACAAGGGAAAGAAAAAACACACCTATAAGATTAATAAACCATCTAAAAGGCAACATTCCTCTGATGATGCCGATAGATGTAGGAATTCCGCCGCCCTTTAGATTGGGCATCTTTTTATAGAGATTTGAAAATAAAATAGCTAAGCCAATAAAACCAACTATAACTAAGGCAATCCAATAAGGATTGAGCTTTAAAAAATCATAGCCTTTTTCGGATATCCCAATAACTAAGCTTGCACACTTTTTATAAAGAGTTATTACAAGTGCTGTAAGCACACCTGTGATAGAACCAAACACAAAAGCAGGACATATTAAATTTATGAAATAATTTATATAGCTTTTAAACTTACTCATACTTGCCTCTTCAAATTATTTATTCTTTAAATTAAAAAGCAGCATATCAATAATTACGTCTCTGTCAATAACATGAGCTTTATACCTTTTACAGTACGATGCAGCATCCTTGCTAAGACGAGAATTGGTCGCTATACCCTTGTTATTATTTGGGTTATCCAACACACGGGTCAATACTTCATCATAAGAAATATAATCCGCGGACTGAATAAATTCAAAATTAAGAACCTTTTTGCCTTCAGCAAAATCACAACGTAATATATATCCATTAGAAAAAGCTTCAGCGATTATTTCAGATGCTTTATCGGTAAATTCAGAGCTATCACAGCTATCAAGCTCGTGTAAAACAGGTAGTATTTTTTTATATCTGTTTACATCAATTGCATATTTAATAAGTAATATAACTACGATTACCGCAATAACAGCAACTGCATACACAGCCATAAGAGCAATAAAAACCGTAATGCCGATTACCGCACTAAATCCAAGAGTAAAGACACCGCGACCAATATCCTTTTTAGAAATATCATACAACTTTCGATTTCTTCTCATACCTTTCGCCTCAAAAAAATTATAACACAAAATTAAATGATAAGCAATATTTCATATTATTACATAATAAATACAAACTGAAGCTTATGATATACTATTTCGTCGTAAAGAATAAAAACGACAAGTTCGACTTGTCGTTTTTATTGCGAAAGACTACCTAAACGGAGCAAAATCGAGGTAAGAAAGCCTAAAAGTATGCGAAGATGCATATCATCATTTGAAATAGCTCTTATATTCCGGTTCGGCATTTAATTCTTTAAGCAATTCATCCATATTTTCAAAAAA
>JAFUPE010000034.1 GCA_017481395.1 Ruminococcus sp.
ATAGCGGTTGCGTCTTTGATGTTTACTTTGCCGTCGCCGTTAAAGTCTGCCGTATCATTGTAAAGCTCATTATCATATTCCCAGACGTTACCTAAACCTGCAATGAACTTTTGAATATTTGTGGCATCTTTGATGTTAAGCTTTCTGTCATTCTCTGCATCACCGATAAGTCGGTAGTGAGGTCCAGAGCTTGCATCAAGTGAGCGTAAAAGCTTTTCCTGATACTGAGGATATTTTTCAAGGGCAGTTTCTAAGTCGTAAGCTTTATCCTCGGCGGTGAAATAAACATAGTAGCCCAAGTCGTAAGGAGCATACATTGCGTCGTTTATTATTACATACTCACCTACTCGCTTTGAAAAATACCCCTCGTCTGCTGTACTTTCTCCGGCAATTACCGTTACAAAATCAGGGGTAGCAGTGTTATTATAACTATTCTTATAGGGAGAAATCTGCTCATAAAGATAGTTCCAGTTTTTATTGGTAATATCTATCCCTATAAGTTCAAGAATTCTCTTGCCGTAATCTCCGTATATGGGTCTTGCGCTTGTAAGCTTTGCCACCGCTTCAAGGTCGGTAACAATCCCCTGCGTAAATGCCTCGTAAAGAGTATAAACTTTATTTTCGGGAGTCAACACATATAAGGAAACCGAGTTTTTCTCGCCTATTCCTCGTGGAGCACCGCTGTAAAAATAGTAATCGCCGATTTGCTCCTCTGCAATTGAGTCGGGATAAGCGTAGTGGCTGAAATATGCGTGGAAAATCAGATTCTCGCCTACATAGCCCTTGTGCTCTGCATAGATGCTCTCACCCTCCTCGGGCTTATAGCCGTATCTGTTTCCAAAAGCATACATGCACTTGTGTACAAGGTCAAGGTTCTGGTTTTCTCTGTAAACATTGTGCGATTCAAAACCGCTGAAGCCGTGGTCCATAGAAACGCCGTAAAACCCCTTCAGGTCAAAGGCTTCTTCAAGGGTGTATATCTCGTCGTTTGTGCTTACATAAATACCGAGCTCATAGGGTGAATATGTAGCACTGCGGTGATAACACTTACCGTTAAAAATAGTTGTATAGGGGCTCTCTGCAGGCTCTTCCCAGCTTGTTGCAGTAAACACAACCGTGCCGTCGTGATACCTCATGGATTTTTCGATGCTCACGTCAGCCTCAACGGAAGGCTCACCCAGTTTTTTTGTACAGTAATCGTAAAAATCTTTTTTAAGGTCGGCTTTATAATTGTCTTTTGTGCCGTCGTTAAAAAGCAAGTTGCCATAGTAGCCTGTGGCAAAGGTAAAGGTGTAAATATATCCGTAGTCATCTACGTACTTACGCTCAAGTTTTATGCCGGGATAGGTCATAACGTTGCCATATTCTTCGGATCTGCCGCCAGTTGCGTAAACATACACTTCTTTCCAGTACTCCGAATTTTCAAACCCGTAAGTAACAGCACCGGGTTCACCATTCGGGGCAGGAATAAAAAAGTAATCTGTGCTTTCTTCGGCATTTACAAAAAATGATGAGACCGACACTAAAAGTGTAAGTGCCAAAATGAAAGATAGTATTTTTTTCATAACGGTTCCTCCTATATGAGTTTGTTTTCACTTATTAGACGCTTAAATTCTCGAAAACTCACACTTAAATTTTAATGTTTTCCGAAAAATTTTACAATTCTATATTTCTTACAAAAAAGGGCTTTTGGTTTTAGTCACTTTTTCAGGAGAAATCTGTATTTTACCTATAAATATTTACAAAAAAAACGATTTGGGGTATACTGAACATATATTTGTATTTTTCGGAGGGTATTATGGAGCTTATAAGCACCGAGGAAAAAATCACAAGGGCACTGCTTGTTAGTGTAGATACAGGCGATTATGATGCTGAAAGCTCATTGAGCGAGCTTTTTGAGCTTGCTGAAAGCTCGGGTGCCGAGGCTGTGGCAAGCATTACTCAGAAGCTTCAGAAGCCCGACACAGCTACCTGTGTAGGAAGCGGTAAGCTTGAGGAGATTAAGGAATACTGTCAGAATAACGACATTGACCTGATTATCTTCGATATGGAGCTTTCGCCTACTCAGATAAGAAATATTGAGAAAGAAACCGACGTCAGGGTTATTGACCGCACTATGCTTATTCTTGATATTTTTGCTATTCGTGCCAGAAGCCGAGAGGGTAAGCTTCAGGTAGAGCTTGCGCAGCTTAAATATATGCTTCCGCGTCTTACAGGTAAGGGTATTGAGCTGTCACGTCTTGGCGGAGGTATTGGTACCCGCGGCCCCGGTGAAACAAAGCTTGAGACAGACCGCCGTCATATAAGGCGTAAGATGGAAACTTTAAAAGAACAGCTTAAAGACGTTGAGCATCACCGCGAACAGCTGAGAAAACGCAGGGATAAGGACGGAGTAATTACTGTTGCAATTGTAGGTTACACAAACGCAGGCAAGTCTACTTTGATGAATTATCTCACAGAGGCCGGCGTACTTGCCGAGGATAAGCTCTTTGCAACTCTTGACCCTACCTCGCGTGCCTTAAAGCTTCCCAACGGAGTTTCGGTTATGCTTATAGATACGGTTGGTTTTGTACGCAGACTTCCTCATCATCTGGTAGAAGCCTTTAAGTCAACCTTGGAGGAAGCCGCACAGGCGGATATCATACTTAATGTCTGTGATGCAAGCTCTGCGGAGGCAAGGCTTCACCTTGAGGTTACAAGAGATTTGCTTACCGAGCTTGGCTGTAAGGATACGCCAATAGTTTCTGTTCTTAATAAGTGCGATATTGATGATACAGTAGGACTTCATGGTGAGTCAAAGGAATATGTACGCATAAGTGCAAAGACAGGCGAGGGTATAAAGGGGCTCCTTTCGGCAATTGAGGAAAACCTGCCTGTAAGAGTAAAAAAAGTTAAGCTTCTTTTGCCTTTTGACAAAGGGGGACTTTTGGCTGATATTCGCAAAAGCTGTACACTTATTTCTGAGGAATATACCGCCGAGGGAATAGAGGTTGCGGCTATAGTTGACGAGCAGTTCTGGCACAAGGTAAGAGACTACGCGGTGGAGGAATAGCGATGGATATTAAGGTTGGAGACGTATTAGAGATGAAGAAGCCTCACCCATGTGGCAGTAATCTTTTTGAGGTTACACGAATCGGTGCGGATTTTAAAATAGTCTGCAAAGGTTGTAATCACGAGGTGTATTTGCCTCGTGCAAAGGTAGAGAAAAATATTAAGAAGATAATTAAATAATAATTAAGTATTGGGTTTGCAATATGAATGTTAAGGAACATTTATATTAACCTTTAACCCCGCCGTTAATTGTAGGTTAAATTTATAGCCAACCTGTCAAAAGGCGGAATAGCCCACCCGTGGCTAACGGGCGGAAATGCCCACCGTGGCTAACGGGCGGAGATGCCCTCGGGTGGCTAACCCGGAAGGTGATAATTTGTTTGATAAAATAAATGTTTTTGAAAAAAGGGCAGAGGAACTGAGCAATCAGCTTTGTATGCCCGACGTCGCTGCTGATGGCGAAAAGCTGAAAAAAATAATGATAGAGCTAAAGGGTATTGAGCCTATTGTAGAGGCTTACAAAAAGCTTAAAAACGCAAAGCAAAGAGAGCAGGACGCCTTGGAGCTTTTGGGTACTCCTAACCTTGATTCAGAGCTGAAAAGCCTTGCTCAAATGGAACTTGACGAGGCTAAGACAGAGGCAGAGGCTTTGGAAAGCGAGCTTAAAATCTTGCTTCTTCCCAAGGACCCTAACGACGACAAAAACGTTATCGTTGAGATTCGTGCCGGTGCAGGCGGCGAGGAGGCAGCACTTTTTGCAGGTGTACTTTACAGAATGTACTCTATGTACGGCGAAAGCATGGGGTATACCCATAGTATTATTTACGAAAATGCTACGGAGCTTGGCGGCTACAAGGAAATTTCTTTTATGATTGAGGGAATGGGTGCTTTTTCTCGTCTTAAATATGAGCGTGGCGTGCACAGGGTTCAGCGTGTGCCTGAAACTGAGTCGGGAGGCAGGATTCATACTTCTACAGTTACGGTTGCGGTTTTGCCCGAAGCTGATGACGTAGAGTTTGAAATCAACCCTAATGATCTTAAAATTGACACATTCCGTTCTTCCGGTGCAGGCGGTCAGCACATTAATAAAACCTCCAGTGCTATACGCATTACCCATATACCTACAGGTACTGTGGTAGAATGTCAGGATGAAAGAAGTCAGTATAAGAATAAGGATAAGGCAATGAAGGTTCTTAAAAGCCGACTTTTGCAGGAAGAGCAGGAGAAACAGGCAGGCTCTATTGCGGCTGAGAGAAAAAGTCAGGTAGGCACCGGTGACAGAAGCGAGCGAATACGCACCTATAACTATCACGAAAACCGAGTTACAGACCATAGAATAGGTCTGACAATATATAAATTAACTGAAATTTTAGGCGGTAATATTGACCAGCTGATAGACCCATTGGTTGCCGCTGACAGAGCAGAAAAGTTAAAAGAAAGTATGGAAAACTCTTAAGATGAATACATTATTATTAGGAACAAGCGAAGAGGACATAAGCCTTGCCGCTTCTTTTATAAAAGAAGGCGGCGTAGTAGGTATGCCTACAGAAACCGTTTACGGCTTGGCGGCAAATGCCCTTGACGAAGAGGCTGTAAAAAGAATATTTGAGGCAAAGGGCAGGCCCTCAGACAATCCTCTTATTGTACATATATCTGATTTTGAGGAGATTGAAAGGTTTAATCTTGTAAGCGAGGTGCCTCGGGTTGCTAAACTTTTAGCCGATGCATTCTGGCCCGGGCCCCTTACTATTATTATGCCCAAAAGTGATAATGTTCCCGAAATTACCACAGGCGGACTTTCTACTGTCGCTGTAAGGTTTCCTGCAGACAAAAACGCACAAAGGCTTATTAAGGCGGCAGGTTGTCCCTTGGCGGCACCGTCGGCAAATCTTTCTGGAAGCCCAAGCCCTACAACCGCTAATCATGTTTATTCTGATATGAAGGGGAAAATCCCTGCCATTATTGATGGTGGCGAATGCAAGGTAGGCCTTGAAAGCACAGTTGTAAGCATTAAAGACGGAGTTGTTACGGTGTTAAGACCCGGCGGAATTACTGCCGAGGATTTAATGTCTGTTTACGAAAGGGTCGAGGTATGCGATGCTGTGCTTAATAAATTAAAAGAGGGCGAAACCGCCCTTAGTCCCGGTATGAAGTATAAGCATTACTCGCCCAATGCAAGGGTTTGCTTGGTTAAGGGCAGTGACAGAAGTTTTCGGAATTTTGTTAATAAGCAGGACGGCAGTAACACTGTGGCACTTTGCTATGAAGAGGACAAGGAGCATATTACTATCCCCACAATTGTTATGGGAAGCAAGGCGGATTTAGAGGCTCAGGCTCATAATCTTTTTGCTGATTTGCGACATATTGATGAGCTTGAGGGGGTTACGTGTGCTTATGTAAGGTGTCCCGAGGCAGAGGGGCTTGGTATGGCGGTTTTAAACCGACTTATACGTGCCGCAGGCTTCGAGGTGATTAATCTTGAGGAAGATGATTTTAAAATTATCGGGCTTACAGGACAGTCAGGTGCAGGCAAAAGTACGGTGTCTGAGGTTTTCGAAAAGCTCGGAGCTGTGGTGATAAATGCTGATAAGCTTGCACATGCCGCATTAAAAACCGAAGAATGTAAGGAAAACCTTAGGTTGGCTTTTGGTGGCGGTATTTTCGATGAAAATGGCGAGGTCGTACGCAAGGCCTTAGCGAGGGCGGCTTTTTGCTCTAAGGAAAACACAGAAAAGCTTAACAGATGTACGCATCCTGTGATTATTGAGCTTGCAAAAAATGAGTTTGATTACTATAAAAGAGCAGGTGAAAAGGCAGTAGTCTTTGACGCACCTACCCTTTTTGAAAGCGGACTGAATAGGTTGTGCTCGGTGGTTGTGTCGGTTATTGCTGACAAAGATTTAAGAGCACAGCGGATAATGGAAAGGGACAGCTTAAGTTTCGAGGATGCTTACTTAAGGCTTAATGCACAGAATGACGATAAGTTTTATACCGAAAAGTCCCGTTACGTTATAGAGAACAACGGCACAGCTGAGGAGCTTATAAAAAAAGCAGAAGAACTTTCAAAGGAGCTTTTTGATGAGTAGAAAACGCAGAAAGAAAAAATCGGGCTGTGTGGGTTTTGCGGTGGTTGTGCTGTTGCTTGTGCTTTGCGTGGCGGTGTTTATTTATACCGATATGTTTTCTAAAATCCGCCTTAGTATCGAGCACAGCTTGTATCCTCTTAAGTACGAGCAGGAGATAGTTGATGCAGGTGAAAAATACAACCTTGAGCCGGAGCTTATTTCGGCGGTGATATACGCCGAAAGCAGGTTTGATGAAAACGCAACCTCAGACGTCGGTGCGAGGGGACTTATGCAGATTATGCCCGAAACCTTTGTATGGCTTTGCGAAAAGCGTGGCGAGGAATATAAGCCTGACGACCTGTATGACCCATTTGTAAACCTTGATTACGGGGTGTATTATTTAAGCTGGTTATACGAGCATTTCGGCGATATTTATACTGCCTGTGCCGCTTATAACGCAGGCATAGGTGCTGTTGAGGGGTGGCTTGAGAAAGATATCTACACCTCGGACGGGGTGACGCTTTCATACATTCCGTACGGCGAAACCTCAAACTATGTTGCAAAAATTCAGGATGCGACTCTAAGGTATAAAGAGCTTTATTTTGCTGATAATCAATATTGAAAATAATATTTTGTTGTGATAATATATAATTGTGTATTATTATAAACGGAGGTAAAATTTATGTGTGATAAAGAAACATCAAAAACAAAAGAACTAAAAGAAAAATTACTTTTAAGCACAAAAAGCGGTATAAAGAAATTATCTGTTGATGAAATTGCCAAGGCAGATGCTTGGTGCGAGGATTACAAGGTATTTCTTGATAATTCAAAAACCGAGAGAGATGCTGTTGAGTATTCAATAGCTCTTTTAGAGAAAAACGGATTTGTTGAGTTTGAGTGCGGCAAAAAGTATAATGCCGGTGACAAGGTTTATTATAACAACCGAGGCAAGGCACTTATTGCGGCTGTTATGGGTAAGAAAGGTGTAAGCGAGGGCACAAGACTTGCTATTGCTCACATTGACTCCCCAAGAATTGATTTAAAGCCCAATCCTCTTTACGAGGCTAATGACCTTGCACTTTTCAAGACGCATTACTACGGCGGCATCAGAAAGTACCAGTGGCTTGCTATGCCTTTGGCTCTTCACGGTGTTGTTTCTCTGGTTGACGGAACAAACGTAAAGGTTAACTTTGGTGAGGACGAGTCGGAGCCTGTACTTTGTATTTCCGACCTTTTGCCTCATCTTGCTTACGAGCAGGTAACCAAGCCTTTGGGCAAAGCCTTTGACGGCGAGGACCTTAACGTGCTTGTAGGCTCACGTCCCTATAGCGACGAGGACGAGGGTGAGCTTGTAAAGCTTAACGTTATGAGTATTTTAAATCAGAAGTACGGCATTACAGAAAACGATTTCCTTTCTGCTGAGCTGTGCCTTGTGCCTACTTATAAGACAAGAGATGTAGGCTTTGACAGAAGCTTGCTTGGCGGTTACGGTCACGACGATAAATGCTGTGCATATCCTGCAATTATGGCGGCTATTGATACAGATATGCCCGAGTATACAGCTATTACTGTTCTTTGCGATAAAGAAGAGACAGGCAGTGACGGCAACACAGGTATGCAGAGCGACTTTTTACGCTATTTTATCAATGACCTTGCAAAGGCTGAGGGTGTAGAGGGTTACCATGCAATTTCTAAGAGCAAGTGCCTTTCTGCTGACGTTAACGCGGCTTTTGACCCCACCTACGCAAGTGCATTTGAGGGCAGAAACTCAAGCTACCTGAATAGGGGTGTTGTAATTTCCAAGTACACAGGTCACGGCGGCAAGGGTGGCACAAGCGACGCTTCTGCTGAGTATATGGGTGAAATTAGAGCGATGCTTGAGAAAAACGGTATTATTTGGCAGGTTGGCGAGTTAGGTCGCGTTGACCTTGGCGGCGGCGGTACAATTGCAAAGTACATTGCCAATATGGACGTAGACACAGTTGACCTTGGCGTGCCTGTGCTTTCGATGCATGCTCCCTTTGAAATTATCTCAAAAATTGATATTTATATGGCTTATCGTGCATTTTTCTCATTTTTTGAGTAATAATTTTTAAGATTTCGGCATATTTACACTTGCTTTTTTAAAAGTAATGTGTTAATATATTTAGCGGTCAATAAAAACCGCTTATGCGCTGCTAGCTCAGTTGGATAGAGTAACTGGATACGAACCAGTAGGTCGAGGGTTCGAGTCCCCCGCAGCGCGCCAAGAAAACACAGTACCCAGAAGGGTGCTGTGATTTTTTTATTATACGAATTGGGGAC
>JAFUPE010000035.1 GCA_017481395.1 Ruminococcus sp.
ACTGAACTTCTTTCCAAAGAAGGCATTAAAAATATAATGGAAAACCCGGAAAGCATTTCTGACCCTTGGTACGGTCAGCTTATGCGCTCCCCCCAGATACTTGCATATATTATCCAGCTTGATACTTGGTTTGAGGAATATAAGGTTAAAATAGTTTAAGGCATAAGTTAAGGCAGGTGACTAATCACCTGCCTTTCTACTTATAAAGAAAATTTTTGACAATTGGGACATCTTTCATCAATAAGATAGAAGCCACACTTAGTACAAGCTTTTTTGGGATAAGGTTTATTACCTTTTTCTATCTCTTTAATTATATACTTAACCTCTTCACGAGTACTACCGGCACTGCTTAAAGCCAATTTATATTCATTTCCGTTTTTAGCACATAGCAAAAAATTATAATACTTCTTTGCTTTGAGGTTTGCATCAACAGTATTTACGCTTTTAATATCACAAAGGTTTAACTCGAAATTCATTTCCTTATTACTGTTATCAAGAGCAACTCCTACTACTTTTTCATCATAAATATCTAATTTACAGTTACGTGTCTTTCTTTTAATAGCCTCATATCTGAAAGAACGAATAACATTTATGAGCAAGACTATAAAATTAACGGTAATTACTACTCCAAAAACAGCAGTAAAAACGAATAACGGCATATTTATATCAGTAATACTTAATATACTTTTACCTAACATAATTACCCCTATGGTATAAAGCTCATAAGCCGTAAAAGTATAAGCACCTAAAAAAATCATAGAACCTGTTACATTGAATTTATAACTGTTAATACCATGAACTATAGTTGCAGCAAGAGTGAGTTGAAACGCACCAACAAATGTATATAGAAGCTTAAAATCAGAAAGTGCAAAGAATATATATACAAAGCTCATTAAAAGTGGTATGATAGCCTGCTTTAAAGCGGCAACCCTTATGTACTCGTATCCATATTTGTTTGATACGGTATCAATTTTTCCCGAATAGGAATATCTCATATAAAAATCCCCCTGAAAATAAAAAATGCGCAGCCGAAGCTACGCACGAAAAACACAAAGCTCCAACTGTCGCCAAACAAAATCTAACATTCCAAGCCTAAGCATGTGTATGCAGAAATAGAGCATTTGTATTTTTACCATATAAATAAAAATACCCATGCTTTGCTTGGACTAAAAATTATAAGATTTTGTTTGGCAAATTTATTATATCCCAATATGTATAAAAAATCAACATTTATTATTTTAATGCAAGGTTGTAATTTTTTTAAGCTGATGATACAATGTTAACACAGCATGTCTATAAGGAAGCCATCTTAGCTCCCGAAAAGTTGAATAATAAGGAAGTGCTTCGGGAGGGGCGACCCCTCCCCTACAGTTATGAAAAAAGAAACATACATAAAATTAATGGAACACATAAGAAGCTGTGAAAAGCTTGCTAATCTAATACGATTTTTGTACACAGCGTTGCCTTTAGTAATGGTTGTGGTGTACCCTGTAATTGTTATATTAAACGGCATAAGAAGCGTTGACCATAAATTTATTTTAAGCATTATAGTACCTGCGGTTACTCTTGCAGGGGTTTATATTATGCGAAAGCTGATAAACAGACAAAGGCCTTATGAAAAATTTATGACTGCTTCGCTTATAGCTAAAGATAAAAAAGGTCAGTCATTTCCTTCAAACCACGCCGCCTGCGGATTTGTAATTGCAATGACAGGTTTTTCGGTAAATCCTTTGCTGGGATTTATACTTTTAGCAGTTGCTTTATTAATCGCTCTGACGAGAATTTTTGCAGGAGTACATTTTATAAGCGACGTTATAGCAGGGGCAGCAATAGGGGTTTTAATGGGCTCTGTGTTTCTTTTCATATAACTTAATAAAAAAAATAACAGCATCGGCTTTTAATAATTAAAGTCGGTGCTGTTTTCGTTTACTTTATTAAATCTTTTACCACTTCTGAGGCTATCACTAAGCCTGCGGCGGATGGTACAAAAGCTGTGCTTGCTAAAACGCGGGTACCGTCGGGGTTTAAGCCTACTTTTGGCTCTTCTTTTGAGTAAACCACCTTGAGGCTCTCAATACCTGCATCCTTAAGTCTGCGACGCATGGTGCGAGCCAAAGGACAAACAGAGGTTTTTTTAATATCTGCAACCTCTATCATTGTAGGCTCGATTTTATTGCCAAAGCCCATACTGCTTATGAGGGGTGTCTTTGCCTCTTTGCATTTAACGGCAATAAGGGTTTTTGCCTTCACGTCGTCAATGGCATCGACTACGTAATCATAATCAGAAAAGCTTAGTTTATCTGCGGTTTCATCACCATAGAAAAATTCGTAGGTATTTATTTTAAGGCTTGGATTTACAGAAAGCATCCGTTCCTTGGCGGCGAGGGTTTTAGGCATATCAATGGTTTTTTCGGTTGCTATAATCTGACGGTTGAGGTTAGTAATGTTGACAGAGTCGCCGTCAATGATATCTACCGCACCTATACCCGTACGAACTAAAGCTTCTAAAGCATAACCGCCTACGCCGCCTATTCCGAAAACGGCAATTCGGCAGTTTTTGAGTTTGTCCATGGCATCACTGCCTAAAATAGCGGCAGTTCTTAAAAATCTGTCCATTTAATCACCTATACTTTTACTAAGGTTCAAAAGCTCTGCTTCTGACATAAATCCGCGGCAGGCTGAGGTATCGCCGATTTTGTAGGATGCAAAAATCGTTGCAAGCCTTAATGAATATTCGGCGTCCTTGGTCTTTGAATAAAAGTGCAAAAACGAAGCAAACAAGCTGTCGCCTGCACCGACTGTATTGACTACAGGACGGGTATAAACAGCAGGAAAAGTCTTAAAAGAGTCGCTTTGCCTCTGATATAAAAGGGCACCCTTTTTGCCCATACCGACTACAATAACCTCTGCATTTGTTACAGTCTTTAAATTATTTACGAAGTCCTCTTCCTTGTTTACGAAGCTTTCGTTACTAAGGAAAAGTATATCGGCGGCTTTAATAAAGTCTTTATTATATTCGTCGTGAACATCCCACAGGCAATGAACGTCGGTAGCAATTATATGCCCCATTTCCTTTGCCTTGGGTATAAGGTGCCTTGCGAAATTAATATTACAAAGAACAACAATATCGCTATTTTTTGATGCATTTTCAAAAGCATTCAAATCATATGAGTTCTCCTGCATATCCGTAAGGTCACAGTAAATACTGCGTTTACCCTCGTTATCGTAAAGCACTACAGACTGAGCTGTAGCTTTGGCGTCAGAAAGCACAAAGCTATCGCTTATGCTATTGGATTCAAGGAAGCCGCGAACAGCTTTACCTGCGGTATCATTACCGCAAAGAGACAGAAGCTTTACGTCGTCGCCTAAGGCGACAAGAGCCGACGAAAGATTAAGACCTACTCCTGATGGGTGGGTAGTTACACCGAAAAATTTATAGTTTATGGGATTATACTCAATGGGAAAATTATCGACAGGGACTGTAGTTTCTAAGTTTACCAGTCCGCAAACAGTGATTTTGCTCATAACATCACCTCTTGAAAATTTTATCACAACAGAAAAAATAAATCAACAAGCCTTAATAGTTTATACCTTTAAGGGGACAATAACAAAAGAGACAAAGCAGAAAGGCGGAGGCTTATGAAAAACACAATTAAAAGAACAGCTAAGTCTGTTGTCAAAGGAGTTTACTTTATTATGCCCTTTGCGATAGCAGGCGGAGTATTAGTATCGCTTTCATATGTTATTGATTTAATTCTTGGCGGTGATGCAATATATGGCTTGGGAAGCGAAAATCCTGTGGCGGTACTGTTAAAATCCTTAGGTACTCTGACATTCAGCCTTATGCTTCCTGTTTTAGCCTCTGCTATTGCAACAGATGTATCTGACAAAGGTGCCTTTGCCGCAGGTCTTGTAGGCGGATATTTGGCACAAAACGGAGCAACGTTAATGCTTCCTTACGGAGACACAACAGCAGTATCGGGATTTATCGGTGCAATACTTGCGGGTATAGTTGCAGGAATTATTTACAAAGGCTTAAAAATGCTATTTACAGAAAGAAAAGTAACAGTAAGCCATATATCTAAAAATTTGATTTTACCCTTAGGTTCAGTGCTTGCCACAGGTATATTTATGCTTTCTATTAACCCGTTGGTAGGGCTTTTAAACACCGGAGTGTCAGCAATGCTTATGATTATAAGCGAAGCAAACCCTGTAGCTTTCGGTGCAATACTGGGACTTATGACGGCGATAGATATAGGCGGAGCATTTTCGAAGGCGGCATTTATATTTGCTACAGCCGCAATTGCATCAGGAGAATATACAGCTATGGCAGCTGTTATGAGCGCAGGTATGACAGTACCCCTTTCAATAGCTCTTTCGTCTATGATATTTAGAGTTAAATTTTCTAAAAAGGAAGCCGAACTTGCCAAGGCAAATATGATTTTTGGTCTGTTTAATATTACCGAGGGTGCTATTCCTATTGCCGCAAAAAATCCCACAAGGGTACTTCCCTCTTGTGCTTTGGGTGCTGTTGTCAGCGGAGCATTGTCGGCAGGCTTCGGATGTACACTTATAGCACCCTACGGAGGACTTCTGATAATACCGTTAATCGGCAGACCCGTGCTTTTTGTAATTTCGGTTTTTACAGGTACACTATTAGGTGCGGTTATGCTTGGGATATTCAAAAAAGAACCTAAAACAAACTTTAATGAAGCTGTGAAAATCGAGATAGAAAAATAGCTCTTCTGATTATCAGAAGAGCTTTGCTGTTAAATAATAATTCCACCGCCGAGGACTTTTTCGCCTTTATATATTACCAAAGATTGACCGGGGCTCGGGGCACGCTGAGGAGCATCGAAAACCACCTTTAGATTTCCGTTTTCGAGCAAATACACCATGGCCGGCTGAGGCTTCTGATTATAGCGTATCATAGCTTCGCATTTTAACGGAAAGTTGTACAGACTTCCGTTTATAAGGTTAACCTTTTGAGCATAAACCGTGTCGTAAAAAAGCTCTTCAGATTTGCCTAAGGTTACGGTATTCTCTTGGGGATTTTTAGAAATAACAAATCTCGGAGAATCGAAAGAAAGACCCAAGCCTTTTCGCTGGCCTACTGTATATCGGATAATTCCCTTGTGCGTACCGAGGATTTTACCGTCCTTGTCAATAAAGTTTCCGTCGGGAAAGGATTTACCGCAGTAAGCGGTTATAAAATCATAATAGTCGCCGCTTATGAAGCAGATGTCCTGACTGTCAGCCTTGTCGTAATTTTTAAGACCTGCTTCTTTGGCAAAGGCTCTGACCTCGTTTTTTGTGTAAACACCTAATGGAAGCTTAAGCTTGGAAAGCTGAGCCTCGGTTAGATTATAAAGAACGTAGCTTTGGTCTTTTTTAGGGTCGGTAGCCTTTAAAAGATTAAAAGCACCGCTTTCCGCATCCACTTCAACCCGTGCGTAATGACCTGTGGCTACATAGTCAAAACCGTTTTTATCGGCAAAATCGAAAACATATTTAAACTTTACACTGCGGTTACACTCAACACAAGGGTTGGGAGTTTTGCCCGAAATGTAGCTTTCTACGAAAACGTTTATAACATCTCGCTTAAATTCTTCGCGATAGTCGGCGTAGATAAAATCCACATCCAAAGCACGACAAAGCTGTCGGGCACTGTCTGCTTCTGTAGTGATGACCTCACCCTTTTCGTTGGTTTTGTCAAATAATCTTAGCATTATGGCAGAGACGTTAAACCCTGCTTTTTTTAGCAGATATACAGCGGCACCGCTGTCAACCCCGCCGCTGACAGCTACAAGAACTTTTGCTGGGTTCATAAAAAATTATACACACCTTTAAATTAAGCTGATTTTTAAAGTCTTAAAACCTTCTGTAAGCTCGAAAGCATCAAAAATTGCCTTGGATACATAGACACAGTCTTCGGTAAGAAGGATAAAGCTGTAGTCCTCGTACTTTAACGCTAAATCACCTATTCCCTCTGTACCCATTACAAAAGCGGCAGTAGACAAAGCATCGCACACTTCACCGCTTTTGCCGATTACAGTTGCGGATAAAACGTTGCTTTCAGCAGGTGATGCGGTAAAGGGATTTAAAATATGATGATACCGCTTGCCGTTTTCTTCGAAATACCGTTCGTATCCGCCTGCAGTAGATGCGGTTATGTCCTTGGCTTTAAGGATGGCAAAATAGCCCTCCTTATAGGGAGCCTTGATACCGATTTTAAAGCTTTCGCCCTGAGGCTTTGAGCCGATAAGACGTATATTACCGCCAAAGTTAAGCAATGCAGACTCTACACCCTGATTTTTTAAAGCCTCTGCCGCCTTGTCGGCGATAAAACCCTTTGCGATACCGCCCAAATCAAGGCTTGCTCCCTCGGGGATTCTGACGCTTTTTGTGCTTTCATCAATTTCTATTTTATTATAGTCTATAAGGCTTTTAACTTCAAGAAGCTCTGAGTCGGTTGGTACTTTGTAGCTCGACGAGGTAAAGCCCCACAGCTTTACGGCAGGATATACCGTAACGTCAAAAAAACCCGACGTAGCCTTTGACACCTCTTTGGCTGTTTTGATAAGCTCAAAGCATTCATCGCTTACTCTGACAAAACTGCCTGCCGAATCGTTGATTTTATTAACGTCACTATCTGAATTGGTAACAGACAAAAGGCTTTCAAGCCTTTTAATCTCATTTTCTGCAAAGTCTATTGCCTCGGTATTATCAGAATAAACCGACATAGTGATTATGGTATCAAGGGCGTAAAGCTCCTCTTCTTTAAGAGGAGCTTTAGCCTTACAGCCTGCAAGAGGCACAATTGATAAAGTTAACGTTAAGAGTATACAAAAGAATTTTTTCATTTTACTTGCTATAAGGTTTGCCAATGTTAAGGTCTGATTCAATGTGTGCACAGTACTTCTGGATTGCTGTGGCGTCCTTGACGTTAACCTTACCGTCGGCATTTACGTCAGCAAGGCTTTCGCTGAAATCATAAACCTTAATATTCGCTGACTCTTTCTGAATGGCGGTAGCATCCTTAATGCTTACCTTGCCGTCAAGGTCAGCGTCGCCTAAAATGCCGTTTTCGGGGTTAGCAAGCAGATAATCCTTCCACTGCTCGGAAATCCAAGCACTGCGGCTTAAGAACCAATCTGTCATATAATCAAACTGACCCTTAAAGGTAAACTGGTCGTAAGAAGTTAATTTGGAATCAGTAGTATAAGTAAGAGTGTCATAGTCAAACTCAGCCTTAGTAAGGCTTGAATGGTCGCATATCCACTCGTTATCAGCTTCCATTTCCCAAATCATATAGTTCATATCTGCGGAAGCGGCAAGATAGCTATAATAAACGTCGTAGGAAAGGATCTCATCGTCGGCATTGCCACTGCTCATAAATGTATCTATTGCAGGAACGAAGTCCTCGAACCAAACACGCTGAGCGGCGGACATAATCTGAGTATTTTTAGAAGACAAGTAGCTTAAATTATTGGAACCTTTCTTGTACTGACACCACCAACCCGTATACTCGGTATAATCCTTTACGCCAAAGCCGTTCAGGTCGGACTGCACACCGTGTGCATTACCGATAGAATTATCAAAATCCCACACAGGGGCTGCGTAGAATTTATAGTTACCGTCTTCGTCGGGAACATAGGTAAGGTACCAGCTGTGTGTATCCCAGTTTTTGCCTAATTCCTGCACGAGGAAAGCCTTTGCAAAGGAATCGATATCAATAAGTTCCCCTAAATTCTCGCTGTTATTCTTAAGTGCAAGGTACATTTCGTCAAAGAGCTTTTTGGCGTAGGCTTTAACTTCATCGGCGTAAAGGTTGTCGTAATCTTCAACGTTAGGGCTTTTAATAACAACATCAATGCCTGAGTTGGTGGACGTATAGAAGTCTTCGCCAAAGGGTACCTCGAGAAGCATTGAAAACTGCTCCTTAAGATTGCCGTTTTCGTCAAGATGGTCGTCGTCAGCTACGTCAAAAACAAGGTTCTTTTTGCCGGGCTCGATTTTCTGGCACATCTGATATGAGCCTTTATATTCGCCGTCTACATAGAAGTCAACAAAACACGAGTCAGAAGAGTAACGCATACCTACTGCGTCGCCTAAATCGTAAAGAATACGGTTACGACAAAGTGCAGCGTCCTGAAAATTTGCAAGAAGGCTGAACTGCTTTGTTTTCTGAATTATTGAGCCAACTTGAACAGTATCTTCAAAATTAAGGTTAAAGGGCTTTTTGTCGGCATTCCATGTGGTGTTGCCTCTGCCCTTGATTTTTTTAAGGTCGGTGTCGTTAACAGTGCCGTCAGAGTTTACAATAGCTGCCCATGCAGATGTGGAGTTGCTCTTATCCTTGCAGAGATAATCCCAAAGCTCTTCGGTTTTGGAAAAATCGTTATTTACAAACAAAGAAGACTCAGCAGTTGAGCACATAAAGATAACGTCGGCTTCCAATGCACCCTCTGCTTTATAAACTTCTGACGTACCGTTTTCTGCGGTTTTAAAGGTAATGGTTTTTACTTCACCAGCAGGAATTTCTACACCATTAAAGGTTACGGGATAATTATAAGTGTTTAAAATCTCGGTTTCAAAGGTGAAGGGTTGCTTATTGTCAGGGTTAGAGGTTGATGAAGGCATAAAGAAATAGCTTGTATCTCCTATATTCTTAAGGTTTACCCATGCTTCTTTCTCTTGTCCGCCGTCAGAAATTGCGTGTGCATAGAGATTGTCAGGCTGTGCATTGATATAAGCAAAATCAGCAAGCCTGAGAGTTAAGCTAACCTTATCCTGTGCGGCGATTTCGCCGTTTTCAAAGTATGCAGTAATTATGCCTTCAATCTGAGTAACGTTAAGCTCAGGAACAAAGGTGCAGGTTTCAGAGTCACTGCCTTTATTGGAGTCGATAATAATTTCGTATTTATAGGTTACGTCAGCATTTACAGGCTCTTCGTAATAAAGAGTAGCTTGATGCTCCTGTCCTTTTTCGCCGCCTGGAGGTGTAACGGTCAGAACGGCTTCAATGTCATAGGGATAGAAAGCAGAGGCTTCAAGATAACCTGAGCCCTCAGCCTCAATGTTATAGTCGGTTATTACAACTGTATTGTTGCCGTTTAAAAAGTCGGCATAGGTAAGCTCGACGGAATGATTCCAGAGGTTTTCTTTGCTTCCACGCCAGAAACGAAGCACGTCGCTGCCTGCATCCTCGGCGGTTACTGTGTAGCTGTAGAAGCAGTCAGAAATCTTTTCGGTAACGGCTTTGGGGTTAAACCGGTCGGTATCCTCGCCGATATATACCTTTTCTTTTTCACCCGAGTCGTAGCGGGTGTTTGCAGTAAAGTTTATATAAAGATAGGACTCTACAACCTCCCAGCCAACATTGGCAGAGCCTGTGTGAAAATCGGGCATTTGGGTATAATCAACATAAATTACGTCGCCCTCTTTAAAGCCGTCGTTATCTGCAGATACTGTACCTGCCAATAAAGCAGTTACGCTTAAAAGAACAAGAACTAATGCTAATGCTTTTTTGAAAATTTTCATAAAAAACACCTCCGTTAAAATACATTAAAATTATACTATATGTAAGCAAATAATACCATTTACAAATATAACAAAACTAAACATATGATTTTGTCGCTTTTTACACTTTGTTTTTTTGCATAACAAAAGCGGCTCTCTTACGAAAGCCGCTTAACAAGTACAATTATTTACCGCTTAGAGTATTAAAGGCAAGCTCCACAGCCTCGAAGCTTATGTTACACGAAAGCCTGTAAACAGGCACATGCTGCAAGGTTGTGTCAAGCAAACTTAAAAGCGATGCCATTTTGTCAGCTTCGTCGCATCTTAAGGTTTGCTCCATAATAATTGCAGTCGCCTCTATAGGCTTTAGGCGGACAATGGAGTTTTCCTTAGCCTGCTTTAAAACGCAGATGCCGCAAAGAGGCACCATTGTGTTAGAGTTAATGTCATGCTTGCCTGAAAAAGGTGTACCGCATACGAAAACAGTATCATTGATTACTCTTAAGACAGGCTTATCATCGTTAACAGGAATTGCACGACTTCCGAAATACTTACGCCACAAAGCAGAGTGGGTAGACTTACCAGCTCCGCAAGGGCCTGTAAATGCAAAGCCGTAACCGTCAACGGCAACAGCTGAGGAATGCAGGAAGAAGGCATCTTTGTCAAGAACCTCTTTGTAAAACTTAATACCCATAAGAACATATTCAGCAAGGTCACGGGTAACCTCATACTTTTTGATGTGTTCATCAATTTCTTCTTCGCTTACCGAAAGAACAATTTCAGGAGCAATATTTTGGTCGTGGGCAAGGTATTTTTCAGACCTTTTCATAAGTCTGGGATATCTTGCCTCGTATTCTACATAAAAATCTGCAATTGAATAAAGCATATTTTTCTCTCCTTACTTTAATTCCCAAGCTTTTATGTCCTTTAATTCCTCGTACATAAGCTTGTAGCTTGCGTGTCGTGAGTGGGAAATTTTGCCGCTTTTAACTGCCTCTATTACTGCACAGCCTTTTTCAACTGTATGAGAACACGACGTAAACATACACCGGGGGATATAATCCTCAAATTCAGGAAAGCAATACATAAGCTCATCCTTATTATTAAGGCTGTATCTGATAAGGTCAACCGTAGAAAAACCCGGAGTGTCGGCAATAAAGCCACTCTCAAGCTTATAAAGCTCTACGGTACGGGTGGTGTGCTTACCTCTGCCTAATTTGTCGCTGATATCAGCAGTTTTTAATCCCAAATCGGGAAGAATATTGTTAAGTAAAGTAGACTTTCCTACGCCAGAATTACCGATAAAAGCCGAAAGTCTGCCTTCTAAAAGGCTCTTTACCTCGTCCACACCTTCCTTGGTAACGTCAGAGTAAACTATACAACGAAAGCCTGCTTTTCTGTATGTTTCGCAAAGGTCAGCAGGAGCAGAAATGTCGGTTTTAGAAAAGACAATAACAGGCTCCACCTCAATAGCTGAGGCGGCGGCTGTAAGCTTGTCGATAACCAAAGTATTTGGCTCGGGGCGAACCGAAGAAACTACAATGAAAAGTCGGTCAAGATTTGCAAGGGGCGGACGTGTAAGGTAGTTTTTTCGGGGTAAAATCTTACTAAGACTGTGGTAGCCGTCTTTTTTAAGCTCTACCTCTACCCTGTCGCCTGCAACAGGAGCAGAGCCGCTTTTGCGGAATGCACCTTTTGCTTTGCATTCAAAAACCTCGTCTTGGCAATCTACGTAGTAAAAACCGCCTGTTACCTTGGTTAAAATACCTGTGCGGATATTTTGGTTTTCACAGTTCATTATTCTGTAACCTCTGCTTCTGTAGCGGTGGTAGCTGAGGATGTCTGAGTTTCGGGTGCGGTGGTGGTTTCTTCTACCCAGTAATACTCTATTAGCTCAGAGGTTTTCTTTGTAAAATTAACAGAATAAACAGCATAAAGGCTGTCGTTAAGAGATATCTCTACGTTCTTAATTCCTGTACCTGTTACGGTGACGGTAATCTTTTTAGGTGTATTTGAATCAACATAAATCGGGTCGCTGGCTGAGTCGTCGCAACGCACCACCATCTTGGTATTATCCTCTACAGTCTTGGGAAGCTCAACCTCCAGCTGAACACTTGTCTGGGGCTCGCCGTCGCTGATACTGATTTTTACTGTTGATTTGGGATTAAGCTTGCCGCTTACAGGCGACTGAGTTACAACTGTGCCCTTTGGCTTGTCGCTCTTAACGGTTTTAACCTCTGCAGTAAAGTCTGCGTCCTCAAGCATTGACTCAGCTTCTTCCTGAGTATAGCCGATTACGTAGGGCACACTTTTGCGGGTATCGGTAGTTTCGCCCACTACGTAAACATAAATTGTCTCGGTATAATCTGCAGTTGTATTCATAGAGGGATAAGTGTTTTTAACTGTACCCGGCTCCATAGAATCGTCAAGCACAGTGCAGATTTCGTAATAAATAAAGTTTGCTTCCTTAAGCTTTATGAGAGCTGTATTCTGGTCGTCGCCGTATACATAAGGTATTTCGCCTTCACCCTGCTTGCTGTTAACAGAAAGCGTGATTGTGGCATTTTCCTTAACCTTTTTCTTAGAGCTTGGCAAAGGAGTCTGGTCAATAATTTCGTTTATCTCTTTTTCTTTATTATAAACATACTCGTACTCGAATTTAAATTTATAATCGGAGTTGTTCATAACCTCATTGACGTTCATACCTATAAAGCTGGGGATTTCGACCTCTGCAAGCTCCTCGGTAGCAGTCTGCCTTGTAAGACCGATTACAAAGCATACGGTAAACGCAATAAACGCCGCAATAACAACGCCTAAAACCACTGCAAATGCAGAGCTGTGACGTACGTTATCGTCGTCCTTGGAAACCTCGTCAGCAGACTCGGCACGATTGCTACGCACCTTGTTTATGGCATCTACGTACTTTGTAGCCTGTTTGTCGAAAAGGTACTTATACTCGAACTTAACAGAAGGATTAAGCCTGAAACGCTCGATATCAGAGAGCATTTCCTGAGCTGACTGATAGCGGTCAGAAGGCTGCTTCTGCATAGCTTTAAGGGTGATTTCTTCCAAGCCTTCGGGAATGTCAGAATTAAGCTCGCAGGGTGAATCGGGAGTAAGCTGAAGATGCATCAATGCAACCGATACAGCGTTGTCGCCGTCGTAAGGCAGCTTGCCTGTAAGCATCTCGTACATCATAACACCTAAGGAATATATGTCGGTTCTGCCGTCAGTGATGTCGCCCTTTGCCTGCTCGGGAGCAATATAGTGAACAGAGCCGATAGCCTGCTCGGTCATGGTTTTGGTATTATTTGAAAAACGTGCAATACCAAAGTCAGTAACCTTGATTGTACCATCGGAAAGGAGCATCATATTCTGAGGCTTAACGTCTCTGTGTACAACACCTTTAGAATGTGCATGAGAAAGAGCCGCCAAAACCTGACTAATAAGGTGTACGGTTTCTTTCCATGTTAGAACACCCTGCTGTTGGATATACTCCTTTAGGGTGATGCCGTCGATATATTCCATTACGATATACTGAATCATATCGCCAAAGGAAACGTCAAACACCTTTACAATATTAGGGTGAGAAAGTACGGCAATAGCCTTTGATTCGTTTTTGAAGCGACGGATAAACTCAAGGTTATTGAGGTACTCGTCCTTAAGTATTTTGATAGCAACCTCGCGGTCGTCGATAGTATCATAGCAGCGATAAACGTTAGCCATGCCGCCAATACCGATAAGCTCTCGGATGTCATAGCGGCCGTCAAGCTTTTTGCCTACGTATTTATCCATAATCGGCTACTCCTCTCAATAAATAACGGTGACGGTGATATTATCGGTACCGCCGCCTTCTTTTGCTTTTTCTACAAGAGTATTAACCAAAGACTCGCCACGATTTTCGTGAACAGTCTTAACAATATCGCCGTTTGTCACACAATTTGTAAGTCCGTCGCTACAGCTTAAAATAACGTCGCCGTAAGTGAAGTTAGCCTCTATGTAATCCAAAGTTACATCAGGGCGTATTCCCAAAGCTCGTGTGATTATATTTTTATTGGGATGATTCTGTGCCTGCTCCTGAGTAATTTCGCCACGTTTGACCATTTCCTGCACTACAGAATGGTCCTCGGTAAGCTGCTTAATTTTGCCGCCGCGGATTGAGTAGGTACGGCTGTCGCCAACATGCACAACGTGAACAGTTCTGTCCTTTACAAAAACAAGCTCGCAGGTTGTGCCCATACCCTCAAGCTCAGGCTCAGTAATTGAGATGTCAAAAAGATGAGAGTTCGCTCTGCGGACAATATCGGTAAGCAGGGTTGCCAGCTGGTCTTTTGTTAACGTTTCATCGTAAAGCTGCTCAATCTGCTCTGAAATAAGCTCAACAGCTGTGGCTGAGGCAACGTTGCCGCCTGCGGCTCCGCCCATTCCGTCGCAAACTACTGCCCATGCTGTGCTTGGGGATACAACTCCGAATCGACAATCGTCCTGATTCTGGCTTCTTACTAAGCCAATATCGCTTTTGCTGAAAACCTCCAAGTTGTATACCTCCTTCTAAGATTTATTTTTACCTCTAAGCTGACCGCAGGAAGCATTAATATCTGCTCCTAAGGTTCGCCTTACGGTAGAATTTACATTGTATTTTGAAAGAATATCCCTGAATGCAACAATCCGCTTGTCATTCGAAGGATTATAGCCTGTTTCCTTAACAGGATTTACAGGAATTAAATTAACGTGGCACAAGGTACCCTTGATAAGCTGGCCCAAAGAATGGGCACAGAATGGAGTGTCGTTGACACCATTTATCATTGCGTATTCATATGTAATACGCCTGCCTGTTTTATCGGCATAATATTTGCAGGCTCTTATTGCCTCGGCTATGGGATACTTTCTGTTAACCGGCATTGTTTTAGAACGGATTTCGTCAATTGGTGCGTGAAGCGAAAGCGAAAGCGTAACACCAAAACCTTCGTCTGCCAAATCGTAAATCTTAGGCACCAAGCCGCAAGTAGAAAGGGTGATGTGGCGAGTACCTATATTAAGTCCCTTTTCGTTTGAAACAAGGCGGATAAATTTGACAACGTTTGCGTAGTTATCAAGGGGCTCGCCCATTCCCATAAGCACTATGTTAGAAATTCTTATGCCTAAATCCTTTTGTGCCGCTTCTATCTGTGATAGCATTTCGGAAGGCTTAAGCTGGCGTGTAAAGCCGCCTAAGCCTGTAGCACAGAAGGTACAGCCCATTTTACAGCCAACCTGTGTGGAAATACACATAGAATAGCCGTGCTTGTACTTCATAACTACAGCTTCAACACATTCTTTATCTTCAAAAGAAAAGAGATATTTTACTGTTTCATCATAACTTGACTTTAGCTTTTTTTCAATATTTGCAACAGAAATGTAACATATTGAATTAAGACTTTCTATTACCGATTTTGGAAGATTTTTCATTTCATCAAAAGAGGTAACGCCTTTTGAAAGCCAGTCGGTTATCTGAGCAGCTCGGAATTTAGGTAAATTAAGCTCTTCGGTAACAAATTCACCGACTTCGTCAGGTAGCATGGATTTTATGTCTGTCATAGGCTCACCTTACCTTTTTGAAGGCGGAAATAAAAAATCCGTCGGTACCGTTTATGTGAGGGAAAAGTGTAAGCTGATTGCTGTTTTCTTCTATTCCCTTTTTAATATTAACAGGAATATTTAGTGGTAAAGCCTCGAAATCGCTGTTTTCTGCTAAAAATCTATGAGCAATTTCGTTATTCTCGTGAGGGTTTAAGGTACAGGTTGAATAAAACAACCTGCCTCCTGTCTTTACGAGCTTAGCAGTGTTGGTAAGTATTCTGTACTGTAAATCAGGAAGAGAGTTAATATCCTCTATTGCCCTGTTTCGGATTTCGGGTTTTCTACCGATTACTCCTAATCCGCTACAAGGTGCGTCACACAAGACAGCGTCAAACTGCCCTGCTAAACTGCCACAATCACCCAGAGCATCTCTGACACCAGCAGTAATTGAAGTAATCCCTAAACGGCTTGCAGATTTCTTGATAAGCTCTACCTTATGAGGGTAAAGGTCAAAGGAACTAAGCTCTGCCTTATTGTCGGCTAAAAGTGCCATAGAAAAGCTCTTGGACCCTGGTGCGGCACAAACGTCGGCAATCTTCTCGCCTGCTTTGGGATTTACAAGCTCACTGCAAATTACCGAAGAAATATCCTGCACGTACATTTTACCTTCCTTAAAAGGCACTAAGCCCTCCACAGAGCCCGTTGCAGAAATAAGAAGTGCGTTTTCGCTAAAAGGTGAATTTTCAGTTTTAACACCAAGAGCTTTAAGCTCAGTCACAAGCTTTTCCTTAGTGGTTTTAAGAGTATTAATCCTGACCGAAAGCTCGGGTCTGCCCATAAAGCTTTTGAGCAATTCTTCAACTTCATTTTCGGGGTATGAGTCAAGCCACAGCTTTACAATATCCTCGGGGCAAGAGTATTTAACGGATAAGAATTTTAATGTATCATTTTCGTCGGGCATTTTAAAAGCTAAATCAGCAAGTACAAAAGAACGTAAAAGTCCGTTAATAAAGCCTGCCGCTTTGTGAAGTTTAAGCTTTTTAGCCATATTTACGCTTTCGTTAACAGCGGCACCCGAGTGAACAGAGTCCATATATAAAAGCTGATACACACCCATTCTTAGAATAATAAGAGCTTTTAGCTCAATCTTCTTAAGACGAAGTGTTGAATACTGCCTTATAATAAAGTCAAGGGTAAGCTGACGCTCAAGGACGCCGTAAACCAAAGCTGTGCAAAATGAGGCATCCCTGCCCTGTAGGTTATTCTCTTTTTGAACCTTATCGAGGGTAAGGTTAGAGTAAGACGCGTCACATTCTACTCTGTATAGCACCTCAAAGGCTGCCTCTCTTGCGTTTTTCATAGTGTCCTCTTTATCGCCTGCGTCGGGCAAGTGTTATAATTCTTAAAAGCTGTAATAATGCGGTTAATGCCGCAGCCACGTAGGTCATAGCGGCGGCTGACAGGGTCTTTTTTGCACCCTCGTATTCCTCACCCTGAAGCATTCCCGTGCTCTCAATTATTTTAAGAGCTCGTTTAGAAGCGTTGAATTCTACAGGTAAAGTAACAAGCGTAAACAACAAAGACGTGCTGTAAAGAATAATACCAAGTGTAAGCAGCATATCCCCCACAGGTGAATCGTAGGCAGGTGTGCTGTAATAATAGTAACCTACGCCTGTAAAAGCAAAGCCGATTAAAATTAAAATCCAGCCAAGCCTTGAACCAATATTTGTGATAGGCACAAGCACAGTTCGGATTTTATTGGGAACATAACCCTCGGCGTGCTGTAAGGCGTGTCCTGCTTCATGGGCGGCTATACCAACAGCCGCAACCGTTGCTTTATCATAAACACCGTCCGAAAGACGAATTGTGTTTGTTCTGGGGTCAAAATGGTCAGTAAGATTGCCGCCTACCGAGGTAATCTGAACATTGGTAACTCCGCCTGCCGAAAGTACACGCCGAGCCGCCTCGGCACCTGTGAGTCCCATTCGGTTTATAACTTTAGAATACTTTGAGTAGGCTGACTTTACCTTAGCCTGTGCTATTATAGAAATAATAATTGCAGGGAGCATCCAAAGAAGATACTCGAAATATCCGTAGAAAAATCCCATATATCCTCCAAAATAATTTAAGCTTATTCTCCGAAGACTGTGCCGATTTCTAAAGGATGACCCATTAAATAATCGGCTGATGACATGGCACGCTTACCCTCGGGCTGAAGTCTTAAAATCTCGACAGAACCTTCACTGCAGGCAATGGTAAGGGGATTTACTGAAACAACCCTGCCTGCCTCGCCAAATTTATCAGAAACACGTGTTTCAAGGATTTTTATACGCTTTCCGAAAAGCTTGCTCTGGGCACTTGGCCAAGGAGAAAGACCTCTGACCTTATTATGCACATCATTTGCGGTTTTGTTCCAGTCAATTTCGCTAATTTCTTTACTGAGCATTGTAGCATAGGTAGCATCATTATCATCCTGTGGGATACGGGGAGCTGTACCTGCTTCGATAGCCTTGATAGTTTCAGACAGAAGCTCGGCACCATCTACACAAAGTCGGTCGAAAAGCTCGCCCGAGGTTTCGTTTTCGCCGACCTTAACTTCTTTTTTAAAGATAATGTCGCCTGTATCTAAGCCTTCGTTCATATACATCGTGGTAACTCCGCCGTATTCGTCGCCTGAAAGCACAGTCCATTGAATAGGTGCGGCACCACGCCACTTGGGCAGAATTGAGCCATGAACGTTTACACAGCCGTATTTAGGAATATCAAGAACACTTTTAGGAAGAAGCTTGCCGTAAGCCACAACCACAATAAGGTCAGGGTTAAGAGCCTTCAGACGCTCTACCTCAGTTTCGTCCTTAAAGGTAGCGGGAGTGTAAACTATAAGATTATGCTCAAGTGCACAAACCTTTACGTCGCTTGGAGTAAGCACCATTTTTCTGCCCTTGGGAGCATCAGCTTTAGTATAAACCGCCTGCACATTATGCCCGTCGGCAATTACCTTTTCCAAGCTTTTTACGGCAAAATCGGGGGTGCCCATAAAAACTATATTCATATTAACCTCTTAGTCTTCGTCAAATTCAAGTTCAGAGGGGTCTAACATTCTTAATGCAACCTGCTTGTAGATAATACCCTCAAGGTGGTCAATTTCATGACAGAAGGCTTTTGCCAGAAGGTCTTCGCCTTCTATGGTAAATTCTTCTCCGAATCTGTCCTGAGCCTTTACCACAACGTACTGAGGACGGCGTGTAATTCCGTACTCGCCGGGGCATGAAAGACAACCCTCAACAGATTCCTGCTCGCCCTCTGCCTTAATAATCTCGGGATTTACAAGTTCGATAAGTCCTTCGCCAATGTCGATAACTACAACTCTGCGTAAGGTGCCTACCTGATTACCTGCAAGCCCTACACCGCCTGACTCGTACATTGTGTCAGCCATATCGTCTAAAAGGGTGTGAAGTCTTTCGTTAAACTCGGTGACAGGCCTTGCCTTTTTAGCAAGGACCTCGTCTCCTTCTTTTACAATATTTCTGATTGCCATTTTAATATCTCCAAATCAAAATCTTAATGGGTCGCTGTCTACGTACACAGTAACATCCTTAAAGTCCTTATCTTTGCCGAAATCGGCAAGAAGAGAGCCTATTACAGAACGAAACTGAGACGTACTGCGACATTTAATGATAATTTTGTATCTGTATTTATTGCTTACCTTACTAACAAGCGCAGGCGACGGGCCTAACACCCTTATGGGAAACTGAGGCAAGCATTCATCAAGCCTTGTCTTTAGCCTTGAAAAGAAAGCCTTGGCACAGGCTATGGTTTTGCTTTTATCCTCACCTACAAATCCTAAGAGCAGTAAATCCACAAAAGGCGGGTAAATCATTGCCCTTCTTAATGCAATTTCGTCCTCGTAAAAGGCGTCGTAGTCCTGCGAAGCCGCAAGCTCGATAACAGGGTTTTCGGGGGTGAAGGTCTGAATAATTGCACTGCCCCCTATGCTTCCTCTGCCGCTTCTGCCGACAACCTGAGTAAGCATAGAAAAAGCACGTTCAAAGCTTCGGTAGTCGTCACTGTAAAGCATCTGGTCAGCGTTTAATACACCAACTAAGGTTACTTTTGGAAAATCAAGTCCTTTTGCTACCATTTGTGTACCGATTAAAATATCGTACTCCCCATTACCAAAGGCTGTAAGCAGTTTTTCGTGAGCATTTTTAGCCATAACAGAATCAGCATCCAGACGCAAAATTCTCGCCTCAGGCAAAATATCAGCCAGTACCTGCTCTGCTTTCTGAGTACCTGTGCCCGAAAGTCGCAAGCCCGAACTGCCGCAAGCGGGGCATTTATCGCTGTAGCTTACGGAATGACCGCAATAATGGCACATTAGGCGATTATTGGCACTGTGGTAGGTCATGGAAATCGAACAGTTAGGACAGGTTACAACTTCTTTGCAGGATTTGCAAGTTGCAAAGGTATTGAAGCCACGTCGGTTTAAAAGCAAAATTGCCTGCTTGCCTTCTTCGATAGTTTCCTGCAAGCTTTCAAGAAGATAGTCGGAAAAACCTGTAATATTGCCGCGGCTAAGCTCCTCGTTCATATCTACAACGCGAACATCGGGCAAAGCCGCACCGCCGAACCGCTTTGAAAGAGTATGCAAGGTATACCTGCCGCTTTGGGCGTAGTAAAAGGAACGCACATCGGGAGTTGCAGAGCTTAAAAGCAGAGTACAGTTATTGTAGTTGCATCTGAATTTTGCAAGCTCTGTCGCATGAAAGCGAGGTTTATTTTCAGCCTTATAGGTGTGCTCCTGTTCCTCGTCCATAATAATAAGACCTAAATCGTTAAAGGGTGCAAAAATCGCACTTCGAGTACCAACAGCAATTTTTGCCAAGCCTTTTTTTACTCTTTTGTACTCGTCAAGTCGCTCACCTAAGGAAAGACCGCTATGAAAAACCGCCACCTGACTGCCGAAAAGGGCGGTAAATTTACCTACAAGCTGAGGTGTAAGAGAAATTTCGGGCACCATTAAAATAATGCCCTTACCCTTGCTGACAGTGTGCTTGATAAGGTGCATAAAGACAGAGGTTTTGCCTGAGCCTGTGACACCGTAAAGAAGCGAAACACCGGCTTTGCCGCTGTCGGAAAGTGCAGAGATATCCTCAAAAACCTTTTGCTGCTCTTCATTTAACTTTGGAAAATCAAGCCTGGTAAAATTCTGAGGCACTGTATTTCTGAAAACCTCAGCATCAAAATACTCGGCAATGCCTTTTTTTACCAGAGCATCGCAAACAGCAGCGGTGACACCTGTGTAATAGCAGATTTCTTTTACGCTTGCCGCACCGATAGAAAGAATCAGCTCGGCTACACTTTCCTGCTTGGGCGTAAGTGTATATGAAGATAAGTCGACCTCATCGCATAGTCTGAGCATACGCACAGATGCATCGCCCATTTTACGAAAGGCATCGTCGCTTTTCAAAAGGTAACCTCTACGGACTAATTCCTCGAAAGGCTCAATATCGGTTAAGCCGAAAACCTCGCACAGCTTTTCTCGCTTTACAGGCTTTTTCGCCTTTAAGACGTAAGCGTAAATTCTCTGCTCTTCTTCTGATAAAAGCGTTGTATCTGCATCAGTTACCGCAGTATATACAGTTGTAATTTTAAAGTTAAGCCCTGCAGGAAGCATAGCTTTGACAGCTTCATAGTAGGTACAGAAGTAATGCTTCTGCATGAATTCGGCCATCTTAAGAAGCTCTTCGCTAAGCACAGGGGTAGTGTCAAGCAAAGCTGACACCTCTTTTAAGCCTTCAGAACTGCCCTGTGAAAGAGTTACAATTATACCTTGTCGTCCTCGGTTACCGCCGCCGAAAGGAACCCTTACACGGCAACCAACCTTGACCGAATCAATTAACTCTTGGGGTACAACGTAGCTGAAAAGCTTATCAAAGTGAAAGACTGTGTCCTCCACCGCAACACCGGCAATAAGGGTGTTATTATTCATTTGTATCAGGCTCAATAATATTGAACTTGTGATGCTTGAATTCGTCGATTGCAAGGAGAACAGGCTTTTCGTCTGTAATAATGCCCTCGTCCTCAAAATTCTGAGCAATTGCTCTTGCACGCTTTGCTACACCGATAACCAGTGCGTAACGGCTCTCTCTGCCGCTTAACATATCCTCAATTGATGCTCTTACCATTTTAATTCACTCCTGATGAAAATTTGTTTAATATTTTTATTATTTGGTTTCTTTATTCACGATTTCAAGGACGTCTTCAACTGCCTTTTGTAAATCGTCATTAACTACGGTATATTTATACATTTTGGCGTGGTCCATTTCAACCTTTGCCTGAGAAAGACGCTTAAGTATTGCTTCTTCGGTTTCTGTGCCGCGGTCTCTGAGCCTTCGTTCAAGCTCTTCCACCGAGGGCGGAAGGATAAAAATGCTGACCGCATCGGGACGCATGTTAAGGACATTCTGTGCACCTTGAAGCTCGATTTCAAGAAAGACATTGTAACCTTCGTTAAGCTTTTCGTCCACGTAAGCTTTAGGGGTTCCATAGTAGTTGTCGCAATACTGTGCATGCTCTAAAAAGCCGTCCTCGGCAATCATTTTTTCGAACTTTTCGCGGGTTACGAAAAAATACTCTCTGCCGTCAACCTCACCCTCTCGGGGTAAGCGTGTAGTAGCCGAAACCGAAAGCTTGATGCTTTCGTCCTTTTTTAAAAGCTCCTTCATTATTGTGCCCTTACCTACGCCCGAAGCACCTGCATAAACAAACAGCTTGCCTTTTTTACTGTTTTCCATTTTCACTACTCTCCTCTGCTCGGTTGGCAATTGTTTCGGGAGATACAGCCGAAAGAATTATATGGTCAGTATCAGTGATAATAACCGCCTTACATCTTCTGCCGTAAGTAGCATCCACCAAAAGACCCTTGCCCTTTGCGTCCTGCACAATTCGCTTAATAGGTGCCGAGTCGGGACTGACAACAGCAACTAAGCGATTTGAAAAAACAACATTACCGAAGCCTATGTTGATAAGTTTCATAAAAGCC
>JAFUPE010000002.1 GCA_017481395.1 Ruminococcus sp.
AAGTATTTTGAGCGTATTGGTGACCACGCAGTAAATGTTGCTGAGTGGGTAGAGTTTTCTGTTACAGGTGAGCATAAGGAATAAATGTGATTTTGGAGGTGTTGTTATGATCTATTGTGTAGATGACGACAATACAATTCGTGAAATAGAGGTATACACCTTAAAACAAACAGGATTTGAGGCAAAAGGTTTTGCTGACGGAGAGACTTTATTTGAAGCGCTTAAAGCCGAAAAGCCTGACCTTATCGTACTTGACATTATGCTCCCCGGTAAAGACGGTATGGATATTCTTCAGGAAATAAGGAGTAACCCTGAAACTGAGAAGATACCTGTGATTATGGCAACGGCCAAGGGTACCGAGATTGACAAAATTCAAGGTCTTGATAAAGGAGCAGATGACTACCTCGTAAAGCCTTTCGGTACAATGGAAATGGTAAGTCGAATAAAAGCTGTACTCAGACGTTGTAAAAGAGAAGAGAATACTCCCGATACACTAAAAATCGGTGGCATTGTACTTAAGGATAATGAGCATAAGGTTACTGTAAACGGGGAACGGATTAGCTTAACTTTCAAGGAGTACGAGCTTCTTAAAACCTTTATGTTAAATCAAGGAATTGTTTTCACCCGTGACAAACTGCTTTCCTTAGTGTGGGGAGTAGAGCACGCAGTGGAATCAAGAACTGTTGATATGCACATCAAAACTCTTCGTCAGAAGTTAGGAGAAGAGGGTAAGCGCATAGAAACTGTTATCGGTGTAGGTTACAGAATGGAGGCAAAAGAATGACCAAAAAGATTTTTCGTTCGATTATTCTAGCGGTTATTGTTGTGCTTATCCTCAGTTTTTCTGTTGTTACACTTTTGCTTTATAATAATTTTTCGGATGTAAGTACAACCCAACTTTCCGACGAGTTAAACCTTGCTGCTCAGGGAGTTGAGGCAAGTGGAGAGGATTACCTTAAAGAACTTCAAAGCAAAAACTATAGACTCACTTGGGTAGATGCAGACGGCAAAGTGATTTTTGATACCGAAGCTGACTCAAGTGCTATGGATAACCACAAAGACCGTGAAGAAATTCGTGAGGCATTTAATAGCGGAGTAGGCGAAAGCGAGCGTTACTCTGATACCCTTACTCTCAAAATGATTTACCGTGCTGAAAGGCTTGCAGATGGTTCTGTGCTCCGTATTTCTGCAACACAGGATTCGGTCATTGCTTTGCTTTTGGATATTCTTATGCCAATGACGGTTATAATAATTCTTGCAATTATTATCTCGGCATTTTTAGCAAGGTGGCTTTCAAAAAGCATTGTAAAGCCGCTTAATACTATAGACCTCGAAAATCCTGTTGCTAACGATGTTTATGACGAACTTACTCCTATGCTCACAAAGATAAACAAACAGCATAAGCAGATTTCAAAGCAGATGAAAGAACTTAAGAGAAAAGCCGATGAATTTGAACAGATTACATCCTCGATGAACGAGGGACTTGTGCTACTCGATAAAACAGGCGTAATAATTAGTATGAATCTTTCTGCTAGAAAGCTTTTCAATACCGATGAAGACTCAGTAGGACAGAACTTCCTTACAGTTGACCGAAGCCTTAAAATGAGTCGTGCTGTGGAAGACGCCCTCTCGGGCAAGCATAGCGAGTTTCGAGAGCAAAGAGACGGTAGCGAATATCAGTTCGGTGTTAATACTATTGAGTCGGGCGGTAAAATAATCGGTGTGGTCATAATTTCCTTTGACATAACTGAAACGGCATTTGCAGAACGTAATCGTCAGGAATTTACCGCAAATGTAAGCCACGAGCTAAAAACTCCTTTGCAGACTATCATAGGCAGTGCCGAGCTTTTTGAAAATGGACTTGTAAAACCTGAGGATACGCAGAGATTTATAGGTAATATCAGGCGAGAGGCAACAAGACTTGTTAGCCTTA
>JAFUPE010000036.1 GCA_017481395.1 Ruminococcus sp.
CCAATTAAAATTCCCAACGAGCTTCCTGCTACTAAAACTTTATATGAGGAAAACATCTTTGCCATTACCGAAACAAGGGCCTTAACTCAGGACATCCGCCCTTTGCAGATTGTTATTCTCAACTTGATGCCCACAAAGATTGAAACCGAAACTCAGCTTGCACGACTTTTGGGAAATACTCCCCTGCAGGTGGATATTGAGCTTATTCACACTGCTACCCACAAGTCAAAAAACGTGGACTCTGACCACCTTTTAAGCTTTTACAAAACCTTTGACGAAATAAAACACCGCAAGTTTGACGGTATGATTATTACAGGTGCACCTGTAGAGCATCTTGAGTTTGAAGAGGTAGAATACTGGGATGAGCTTTGTGAGATTATGGAATGGACCAAGACCAACGTAACCTCAACCTTTCATATTTGCTGGGGTGCTCAGGCTGGCCTTTACTACCATTACGGCATCAAAAAATATCCCTTAGACAAAAAGCTTTTTGGCATTTTCAAGCACACCTTGGACTACAAGCGTTCTATGCTTTTCAGAGGCTCTGACGACGAATTCTGGGTACCTCAATCACGACATACCACAGTAAAACGAGAAGATATTGAAGCTGTAGAAGGGCTTAAAATCCTGTCCTCCTCCGAAGAAACAGGGGTTTACGCCATTGCTACGGACAAGGGCAGACAGATTTTCATTACAGGTCATTCGGAGTACGACCGAGACACCCTTAAAAAGGAGTATCTCAGGGATAAAAATTTAGGAAAGCCCATTGATATGCCTAAAAACTACTTTCCCGATAATGACGACACAAAAGACCCCATTATTAAATGGAGAAGTCACTCAAGTCTTTTGTACTCTAACTGGCTTAACTACTTTGTTTACCAGACAACCCCCTACAACATTAACGAGATTGAGTCTATAAAATAATAAAACGCCTTCCGTTTCATCGCGGAAGGCGTATTTTATTTGTGCAGAAACCTGCCTAATTCTTCTCGGTTAGATACGTCTAATTTTTCGTAAATGACAGAAAGATGATGCTTGACCATTCGGGGCGAAATATCCATATGTGCCGAAATTTCTTTAACCGACCAGTTTCGGTTAAAAAGCATGGCAATGGCAAATTCGGTAGTTGTAAGGTATACAGTTACGGTATTCTGAGTAAGCTCATTATGTATAGTACGCCAACCTCGACTGAAGTTGTCCACCAAAGAAACTATGTTTTTGTATGCCTCGGGTCTGGTTTTTTTGATTTCTGCCTCAACAATACCCTGCAAAAGGCCGTGGTGCTCTACAAATGGTTGATAAAATTTTTCATCAAGTGCAAGTCGGTTAATTTCATTAAACGCCTTTTTGGCTTCGACGGACTGCTTAAGATTCATAAGGCACACACATTTTATAAGCTTAAGGTAAAGAGACGGCACAGGGTAATCGGAATCCTTAATTGCAAGCGCACCCTCGGCAATACCCACTGCACGGCTGTATTCCTTCTGCAGGTATGCCTTATGAGCCATAACATAAGCCGCAAAAAGCCTGATTCCTTTTGGTAAATCAGCCATAACCGACTGAATGTCAGGCAAAGTGCCTGTATCCTGATGCAAAAGCAGCGAAGTCGCTGTACCGATAAATACAGCACTTGCCCTAAGCTTTTTGTCGCCGTCAACAGCCATTGCCCTTTTAACACAGCTTCCTATATTTTCGAGTCCTAACCTTGCAAGGTGCAGCTTGCCCGAGCTGAGATTTGCAAAAGCATATATAAAGCTTGCCGACAGTGAAAGTGCATAATCCTTGTTATCCAGATAAAGCTCAGCAATCTCAATAGCCTTCTGAGCTTGTCCCTTATAATAGTTATACTCGGCAACAGCAATTGCCCGGTCGTCTTCATCCTTTATGCTTTCGATAAGCTCTTCACAATGCCCCGGCACAAAAGTGTTGCTAAGCAAAGGCATCAGCTGATGAGCACATGGATTTTCATACACGCAGTTTTCAAGCGGTACGGCTCCCTCAGGAATAAGCCATTCTCTGCCGAGTCTGCGGGCACCGTTTAATTTATTCTCTTTTGCCCATTTCTGCACAGTGCGGATATTAACACCCAGACGCTCTGCCGCTTTTTTTGCGGACTCAAACTCCACGAAAAAGACTCCCTTAATCCTTATAAATTATTATAAACCAATTATATGCCTGCAATTTTTAAAATGCAAGAAAAATTCTTCTTGTATTAAGTCTAAAAAGCATACGAACATTATCCGCAATTGCCGATATATAAGCAAAAAGCTCTCCAAATCGGAGAGCTTTTGACGTTATATTTAATATTAAAATAATCAAATCAACTCAATGTCTAAGAACGGTTTACTCTATATTAGCCTGTCCAAAGACGACATAATCCCCGGCGGTCAACGAGATTTTAAAACTACACTTGTTCTGGGAGGAAGCACAAGCTTGCCATCAGCAATATATGCAAACTCGGGGAGCTCCTCGGTTTCTGCGGGCTGAGTTTCGCCCCTGACAGCAGGCATAGATTTTGCCTCGTCGGCACCTGCGTAAAGGTCAGCCACGATTTCGGGATTTGTAAGCATTTCATCGGTAATTTTAAGCTCACTTGCCTTTGTGCCGTTTACGTTGTGTACAATAATAACGGCACTGTCCTCGGTTTCAAGCTTAAAAGCACAAATACCGTTATCGTCCTCAACCTCGTATGTTTCGGTAATTTTTCCACGGGCGATTTCGGGGTTCTGGTTTCTAATCTTAACAGCTCGTCTGTAGAAGCTGAGAAGTGAATTTTCGTCGTCTGTCTGCTGCTTAACACCGCCATTGTCAAGCTCACAGAAAGCATCCGCAGTACACCAGATATCCGGCTCCACATCAGAGTCCCAAATCATGGGCGAACGGTAATAAGCGTCATTCTGATGATAATTACCGGGAGTTTTCATGCCGATTTCCTCGCCATAATAGGTAAAGGTATTACCGGGTGAAAGCAAGTAAAGTGCCGCGGTGTTCTTCATAACGTTTAAACGATTTGTAAAGGTAGAGCCAATACGAACCTGGTCGTGATTTGAAAGGAACATAGCATGAATAACGTTTGGATTAGCTTCGCGGGAGCTTTTGTCAAACTTATAAAGCTGAGAAGCAAGGCTGTCGCCGTCTTCTGCGTTTGCCGCCATACTGAAATTACCTGTAGCGGTTGCAAAGGAGAAGGCAAACTGGCTATCGATTCCCGATTCATACAAATCATAAAGGTAAGAGTTGGACTGCCAGTTCTCACCTACCATATATACGTCGGGATTGTACTTCTGAGCAGTTGTGTAGAACCAATTAAGGAACTCTACTCCATCAGTGGTTTCGTCTGTCATATATTTTACGGCATCAAGTCTGAAGCCTGCAACCCCACGCTCCAGCCAGAACTTTGCGATTTCCTCGAAATAGTCTCTTGTGCCGTCATAGGCTAAATTCCACTCGGGCATTTCAGGGGAAAACTGACCCTCGTACCAAACGCCGGGTACACCGATAACCTGACGCCAGCCCTCACCGGGGCTCGTAAATCCTGCCGCTTTAAAGCGGTAGTACTTTGTATAGCCGTCGAGATTACCCTCGGCAGCCTCTTTAAGTGCATTCTGGTAAAACTCGTGGTCTGTGCCGCAATGGTTTAAAACCAAGTCAAGGATAACGTCAATACCACGTTTGTCGCATTCTTCAATAAGCTTATCAAATGTGGCAAGGTCGCCAAAATCGGGGTCGATGTCCATGTAGTCATCAACGTCATATTTATGGTAAGAATCCGAAGGCATAATGGGAGACAGCCAAATTCCTGTCATGCCCAAGTCAGTATCGGTTTCGGGATTTCCGTCGTTAATGTAGTCAAGGTTGTCAATAATACCCTGCAAGTCGCCAATTTCATCACCATTGCTGTCAGCAAAGGCACAAACCCAGATATGGTAGTAGTTGCGATATTTATCATCTGTTTCTGCAAGCTCTCTCGCATCTACGGGGTCAACGTATTCTGAGGGTACACCCTCAGACTTTTCACAGCCTGACAGAAGTGCACAGCTGAGAGAAAGCGTAAGTATAAGTAATAAAGCGATAAACTTTTTCATATTTTTCTCCTTCATTAATTACTTCAAAAAGGGCGGCTGCATAAGGCAGCCGCCCAAATAGTAGGAGTTATTAACCCTTTACGCCGCCGGCGGTAACGCCTTCAACGTAATATTTCTGCATGTAAAGGAAGAGTGCGGTAATGGGGATAGAAACAATAACAGAACCGGAAAGGAAGTATCTGTAGTTGTCGTTTCTATACTCAGTATCAACTGCCCAAGACCAAAGACCCTTTGCTACTGTGTAATTATCAACGTTTTCACGCATGATAATGTTAACGAGAATAAAGTCGCACCAGGGGCTGATGAATGATGTAAGCACCTGATAGATAATCATAGGCTTTGCCATAGGAAGGATAATCTTGTAGAATACCTGGAACTTGTTGGCACCATCGATAGTAGCCGCCTCGTCAAGAGCATGGGGAATTGTATCGAGGTAACCCTTCATAACCAAGTATCCGAGACCCGAACCTGCACTATAGCAAAGGATAAGTCCGCCCAGTGTCTGGTCAAGACCCATCATCTTAAGAATAAGATAAAGAGCAATCATTGTCATAAAGCCGGGGAACATACCCATAATCATACCAACATTGATAAGGGGCTTTCTTGCTTTAAATCTGAGACGGCTGAATGCGTATGCAACAACCAAAACAGAAATTGTAGAAATAATACAGCAAACAACTGCAATAAGGAATGTGTTGCCGAACCATCTCATAAACTTTGTCTCAGTAAAAAGACCAATGTAGTTATCAAAGCCCATTACATCCAACGACGGGAACAAGTGATTGTACTCAGCTGCAGGAGCACCGCCGTTAGGATTAATTCTGAATGAATGAAGAACAAGCCAAACAAGGGGGAAAATCCAGATGATTCCCAAAACTGCAAGGAGAATATAAATTGCAGTATTACTAAGAGTTCTTCTCAATTTATAACTTTTTATCATGAGAACGCCTCCTCATCCTTAGCCGACTTGGTCAGGTTAAATGTAATAAGTGACAGAGTTGCACAAACGATAAATACCAGAATACCGATTGCCGCACCTAAGCCATATTCCGTCTTATCAACCGATAGCTTATACAGCAAGGTAATCAACAGGTCGGTTTTACCCGAGCCAAAGGCGTAATCGTTCGTGACAGGCTGACCACCGGTTACAAGGAAGATAACGTTAAAGTTGTTTACGTTACCGATAAATGTTGTAATAAGGTGGGGTGTTGTAACGAAGAGCATGTAAGGAAGTGTAATCTTCATAAAGCTCTTAGCAGGGCCTGCACCGTCAATTCTTGCACTTTCGTAAAGGTCCTCAGGAATGTTCATGAGGATACCTGTTGTCATCAAAATTGTGTAGGGAATACCAACCCAGATATTAATGATAATAACTGCAGCTCTTGCAATCCAACCGTCGTAGTTCTGAGTAAATACGTCGAACTGTGACTGCTGACCTGTAAACATTGAGATAATCAAGTTAAGGGGGCTGGTTGCAGATGCGTTAATCATCTGAGAAATAAGAAGAAGTGTAACGAACTGGGGAACAGCAATTGTAACAACGAAAAGTGTTCTCCAAAGCTTCTTCAGCTTAATACCCTTTTTATTAATCATCAGGGCAACAACCATACCTAAGATATAGTTGGAGAAAGTAGCCGCAAATGCCCAGATGAGTGTCCACATAACGATGTTACCAAAGGTATAACCCATGGAAGCACCGCCTTCGCTTCCGAAGAAGATGTTGGCGAAGTTGTCCATACCTACCCACTGGAACGAGTCGATATTCTTGTCACCGTAGTTGGTAAATGCCATCAAAATCATAAAGATAAGCGGCAAAAGAACAAATACAACGATAAGAATTACAGGTACGGAAAGAAGTGTAATGTGGAACTTGGAATCAAGAAGGTCCTTGATTTCAGTAACAATATTATCAGGCTTTTTACCTGATTTAACGATAGCCTCGCATTTTCTTGCGGACTTTGTGCTTGCAACGTAAAGTGCAACAAATGCAATCGTTGCTAAAATAGCCAAAATACCGTAAAGAAGAACGTGTTCACTCTTTACTGTATACATTTCGGTCTGAACAACACCGCCACGACCGGTATCTGTTGTAACTATCTGGGGTGTTACTTCGAGAATAAAGAACTGGCTTAAATAGTAGCCGCCGAAGAACACCATAAAAGCTATGTAAGCTACTTCAAGAGCAAAGAACAGAAGTCCCTTGACTACCTGTCCACGTGTTACATTACCAAGACCCATGATAACGTATGAAAGCTTAGTAATGATATCGCCCTTAACAAAGCCTACGCAAAAGTCCTTTATGCCGTTAGCAATGCCGAACACAAAGTTCTTGATAGCTCTACCGATAGCACAGAAAAATGCTTTGATTTTTGCAGGTAAGTTCTTGAAAAATTCCTTAAACTTATACCAAAAACGCTCAAATACATTCAACTGCATATAATCGACATATTTCACTCTTGTTCACTCTCCTTTATCCTACGTTTTGCAGAATAAATCCTTTGCAATATCAAAGGGAAGTCCGAAGCCCTCTTCGGACTTCCCCGAAAAATCAGATTAAGTTAATTTCAAAAAATTAATTCAAAAACCTTTAAATCCTTGATTACATATCGCGGATATTGTTGATGCACTTCTCAACCTCAGCCTTAACAGCATCAGCAGAGAAATCGTTGCCGGACTCGATAATATACTTACCGAAAGCTGCACAGGGATCCCAGAATACCTGAGCGATATTAACCTGAGGAACAGAGTAAGCAGCCTGTGCAAGGCTTGCGTTAAGAGCGCCGTTGTTCTTAACGATGTCGTTGTTAGAAGCATTGATGTTAGAAGGTGCCCACTCGAGCTTCTCTGCTCTCTCTAACTGGCACTCCTCGTTTGTGAGGTAGTATGCAAGAGCCTGAGCTGCATAGGGGAACTTGGAGTTGGGGTTAACACCAATGTACTTGTAACCGAACATGTTGTAAATCTGTGTATCTGTGCCGTCGATGTTGATTGTGGGAAGAATTGCAAAGCCTGCGTTCTCGCCGAGAGCAGTCTTAGCTGCTGCGATATCCCAAGAACCGATAAGACCTGCAGATGTTGTACCGTTTCTGAAACCGGAAATTACGTTACCTGTGCCGTTAGCCTCAAAGTTAGCCTTGTAAGTCTTGAAGAGATTTGCAAAAGCCATTGCAGAAGCTGTTACCTTGTCGATATCGTAATCGTTGAACTTCTGTGTCTCGCCGTCTTCCTCAAAGCCGTCTGTTGCAAGACCGCCTGTGAAGAGGAACATGCAGCTGAAGTAGCCGTTACCAGCGTCCATGATGAAGTTCTTGTTCTTAGCCTTACAAGCCTCGAAGATACCCTCGAGAGTCTTAGCCTGCTCTTCTGTGATGTCTCTCTTATCGTAGCAGAGGAAGTAAGAGTTAGAACCAACCTCGGGATAAGCAATAAGCTTGCCCTCAGCGTTCTTTGCAGCCTCAACAGAGTCAGCTGTGTTCATAGAAGCAACCTCGTTAGCGAAGAATACCTCAGTAACAGCATTACCCTTGATAAGTCTTTCAGCCTGGTCGGATGCAAAGCCATAAACGTCAGCAGCTGCGTCCTTGTCGGAGATTACGTTACCTGCAACGTCGTTCTCACCCTGTACGCCCATTTCGATTTCGATTGTTGCATAATCCTTGAAAATCTCAATGAACTTGTCAGCCTGAGCTCTGAATACTTCCTGAGCTGTATCGGGCTGCCAAATCTTAAGCTTAACTGTGCCGCCGTTGGCCTCTTCCTTAATGCGTGCGCCCATGTCTGCGATATCTTCTGCGGACCAGGGAACGAATGTGAGTTCGGTTGAGCCGCCTGTTGCAGCCTGTGTGCCTGCGGGCTCTGTGCCTGTTGGTGTGCCGCCATTACCTGTACAAGCTGTAAGACAACCTGCAACCATAAGAACAGCAAACAACAATGCAAGAATTCTCTTTGCGTTCATGTTTGGATAACTCCTTTTTTAAAATATTTTTCTTGTGAAGTGCCACAGAGGGGCACTGTTTCACTGTAGTAATAATATCATAAATTACACCACAATTTCAACTACCTTTGTACTTTTTATCTAAAACAATAAATAAAGAGCTTGTTTTTGGTCAAAATGACAACCACAAATTCAATTCTTGCTGTTATGCACAAATTGTGTTTCGCTTTTTTGTTGTATTTGCCAGAGGTGTTTTTGTGCACCTTGACAGCCTACGACTGCCAAATAAAGGCACTTTGACATATACCTTACCGAGGCACACTGTTTTTTACCCTTTTGTAACCATATTTTCGTCAAAATTACTTCCTGTTGTGTTAATTTGCCAAAAACACCTTAATTTACCACAAAATAAGGGAAATAAGAGTGTGGGTTTACAGTTTTAAAGATTGACAATCAAGCTAAAAAGTTGTACCTTAAGAATACAGACTTGCTCTTTTCATTATAATATATATACGGAGGTGCTTTTACTTATGAAGCTTAAAGATTTACTTTCTTCTCTTTCCTATACTGTACTTAAGGGAAACCCCGACATTGACATCAGCGATATTATTTATGATTCCCGAAAGGTGGTAAAGGGCACTGCCTTTGTGTGCCTTAAAGGCTTTAACACTGACGGTCACAAATACGCCGCCGATGCTATCGAAAAGGGTGCTTCTGCCCTTATTGTCAGCGACGACGTTGAAACCGACTCTGATATTACCATCGTAAAGGTAGAAAACACCCGTTCGGCACTTGCAAAAATGAGCACCGAGCTTTTCTCGCGTCCCGCCGAGGAGCTTATCACAATTGCTATAACAGGTACAAAGGGCAAAACCACAACTGTAGCCATGATTCGCTCAATCTTAGAATGTGCAGGAGTCAAAACAGGTACTATCGGCACCCTCGGCATTGTTATAGGCGACAAAATCTATAAAACCGCCAATACCACCCCCGAAAGCTACGAAATTCAGCAGGCTATGCGTAAAATGATAACAAAAGGCTGTAAAGCTATGGTCATTGAGGCGTCGTCCTTAGGACTTTTACACCACCGCACCGACTGCATTAACTTTGACTACGGTATTTTCACAAACTTTTCTCACGACCATATCGGAGAAAGTGAGCATAAAGATATGCAGGAATACCTTCAGAGCAAGGCAATCCTCTTTAAAAACTGCAAAAAAGGTATTATTAATATCGACGACGAAGCACACACCGAGCTTCTTAAAAACAGCACCTGCGAAAAAATCACCTACGGCTTTGATGAAACCGCCGACTACGTTGCATACGGCGACAAGCTGCTTGCTCGTCAGGGATTTATCGGTGTTCACTTTGAAACAAAGGGCAAAAAGGAGCTTTCTGCCAATGTTGCAATCCCCGGCAGATTCAGCGTTTACAACGCATTGGCGGCAGTTGCACTTTGCTCGGATATGAAAATTGCCGACGAATATATTTTAAAGGGACTTGAGGCGGTCAAGGTTAAGGGCAGAGTTGAAGTCTACCCCGTAAAAAGCAACTACACCCTGCTTATTGACTACGCCCACAATGCGGTTTCTATGGAAAACGTCCTGACAACCTTAAGAGAATATAAACCCCACCGCCTTATTACCATGTTCGGTGCAGGCGGCAACCGCCCCAAAGCAAGACGTTATGAAATGGGCGAGGTTTCAGGCAGACTTTCTGATTTGTCGGTAATTACAGAGGACAACTCCCGTTTTGAGGATGTTAACGATATTATCGCCGACATCAAGGTTGGTATCGACAAAACTGACGGCAAGTATGTTATTGTTCCCAACCGCGTTGATGCAATCCGCTATTGTATTGAAAACGCCGAAGCCGGCGACATTATCGTATTAGCAGGCAAAGGCCATGAGGATTATCAGGAAATCAAAGGTGTTAAATATCACCTCGACGAAAGAGAAGTTATCGCGGATATTTTGAAACCCGAAAAAGACGAAGACATCATTGTAGAGGATTAACAAACTTCAAAGAGGCGGTTCTCGTACCGCCCCTAACAACACTAATATACCCTTCAATCATCCAAATTTAATTCAAAAAACAAGAACACCACAGATTAGCAAAAGTAAATCTGTGGTGTTTTTCTATTTTTGCTCTCGCAACTTGTAAAATCATGGCTTATGCCATCTTGAGGTTTAGTTTATTCTTCAACCTCTAAAGGTGCGGCTAAGATTTTCTCTTCTTCCTTGGCTACCTTCTTTTTAACTGCGAAGGCTATGCCCTTTTCAACCAAGTTGATTACAAGGATAAGCAGCGAAACCATTGCTGTACCTTCAATAAAGGACTGAGACTCAAGCTGAGGAATAAGAAGCGACAGGGGCATTGTGCGGAAGTTCATAAGGAAGGAAACCGCAGAAATTGTAATCATAGCATTTACGAAGAAATAGCTGTACATTTCTACAATTGTTGCCCTTGTGCTGGGAATGTATACCGAGAAAAGAATCTTCATACGGCTGATGCCCAATGTATCTGCCACGTCCTCAAGATTGGGATTAAACTTGGAAAGCGAGTTATAAGCCAAAAGGTATGGTGACGAGAAGAAGTGGGCAATATTTACAACCACAAGAATGAAAATTGTGCCGTATATAGGAACATTCTTGAATGTAAGCACATAAGAAAGACCTAAAACGATACCGGGAACAGCAAGGGACAGCATACTTATAAAATGCAGTGCTCCGTTTGAAATCGCCTTCTGGCTTCTGGCTGTGATGTAAGCTGAAAAATAAGAAAGACAGGTACCCACAAGGGAAGTAAGAAGTGCAATAGCAACCGAGTTAATAAAGTACTGACCGATACCGCTACTAAGAAGCTTCTTTGCAGTCTCAAGGCTAAATGACATATCAATGGGATACTGCTTAACAAAGCTTAAAAGCACGAAAGCCACAATAGGCAGGCACAAAAGGATGATAACAACCGCAAAAACAACATAAACAATTATATCTCTTGTCTTGTTATCCTGAATAAGGTATTTCTTGGTTACGGTACTGCCCGAAGCATTTATACCGCTGTTTTTAAGGTCCATAATAAACGCAACCATAGCAGGCAGAAGAAGTACAACACCTACAACTGCACCGCCGGAGAAGTTCATCATACCGATAACCTCTCTATACATATAAACGGGCAGGGTCATATCTGTACCGCCTGTCATAAGCGAAACACCGTAGTCAGTGAAAATCATTGTAAATACCGCAAGAATTGCCGAAACAATGGTACGTCTCATAGAGGGTAATGTAATTGAGAGGAACTGTCTGAACTTGCTCATACCAAGCACACTTGCCGCCTCGTAGATTGTGTAGTCCTCGTACTGGAAGGAGTCATTGAACATCAGAAAAGACACAGGGAAAGAATAAAGCACAGAGCCCATTACAATACCCTTGTAGCCGTAAAGTCCGATATTAAGACCCAAAAGATTTGTTACAATACCGTTGTCGCCGAAAAGAAACACCAAACCCATACCGTGAGAAATACTGGGAATAAGCATGGGAATTGTGAAAAGCACAACGAAAAAGGATTTGAATTTAATGTTCGAACGGTTAAGCATGAATGCAAGCATAAACGAAAGCACAATGGAAATAACCGTTGCAATAACTGTTGTTATGACAGAGTTTTTGAGCATCGGCAAAAACTGAGCCGATGAAAAAACGTCGCTTATATGTTGGCCTCTGATACTGCTGAACAGGTAGATAATAGGCAGAACAACGCTTACTAAAAGGTATACCAGAAGCAGATACTTTAAGCCGAAATAGCCTTTGTTCTTCTTTATTTTCATACATTACCTCGTCCTGTATAGCGGGAAAGATCCTGATACTTTTTGTCAAGCTGTTCTACTACGAACTCCTTGATATAGTCGCTTGAGGGATTAGAGTAAAGCTCCTTGGGAGTAGCCATCTGCTCGATATTACCCTCGCTCATAACCATAATACGGTCAGAAAGGAAGAACGCCTCCTCCTGGTCGTGAGTAATGAAAAGCATTGTAGCGTTAAACTTCTTCTGAAGTGACTTAAGCTCAGCCTTCATTATCTCACGGTTTGTAACGTCAAGAGCAGAAATAGGCTCGTCAAGAAGAATTACGTCGGGATTCATAGCCAAGGTACGTGCAATAGCAACTCGCTGCTGCTGACCGCCCGAAAGCTGATGAGGACGCTTGTGCATCTGGTCGGTAAGACCAACCTGCTCTAAAGTTCTTGTGGCAATTTCCTTAGCCTGCTTTTTGGTATCCTTGCGTAGAGTAAGTGCATACATAACATTCTGCAAAACTGTCATATTGGGGAAAAGTGCGTAGTTCTGAAAAACAATACCCATGCCTCTGTCAAAGCTTGGGAGATTTGAAATATCCTGACCGCCCTTGATAATTTCGCCGCTATCGGCTTTTTCAAGACCGATAAGAATACGCAAAAGTGTAGTCTTACCGCAACCCGAAGGACCTAAGATAGAAAGGAATTCACCCTCCATAAGGTCAAAGCTTACGTTATTTAAAACTGTTTTACCTGCATAGGTTTTGTAATGTTTTTTACTGATAATTTTGTGTTTAATACTTCCATATTGACAGCAGCCTCTCTTTCTCAGCATAATCCTGAATACCTGTCATATCTGCATAAGGTATGTCGGTAGGATAATTTTCAATATAGTTTAACTGACCCTCGTATACTGTTTCGGGGCAGAAATACTCTTTGTCATACTTAAGGAAAACATTTGCAATGTAGTCGAAAACCTCGTCAACACCTTTTTTGTCCTGATGTCCTTCTACAATTGCAGTACCTGTAAGCGAGTACGGTGAGCCTTCAGGCGGGAAAATAACCTCAAAGGGCTGACCGTCGTTCATTTCGGTAATGCCTTGGAAAGTAAGTGCAAGACCTACGGCGATTTCACCCTGCTTTAAAAGCTTAATAGGACCTGAGCCCGACTCGGTAAACTGCTTTAAGTTGGGATAAAGCTTGTCGACGTATTCAAGTGCACCCTCTTCGCCCCAAAGGTTGACCCAGTTTTTGTAGAAGAAGTAGCCTGTACCCGAGGATTTGGGGTCGGGCATAGCTACTAAGCCTTCGTACTCGGGTTTTAATAAATCCTCGTAAGACTGAGGAGCCTCTAAACCATGCTTTTCCAAGATGTCAGTATTAACGATAATACCGCCTGCCTGCTTCTCCCAAGTAACCCAAAGATTACCATTGTCGGCAGGAGTAAGTCCCTTGAGATAAGGTATTTCGCTTTTACCCTCAATATTAGCAAGCTCACCTTTAATTTTGTTCATGTAGCCTGTCTCAAGACCTACAAGAATGTCGACCTCGGTATCCTCACCCTCGGCGTAAATCTTTGCGGCAGATTTACCTGTAGACATATATGTAACAACTACATTGTAATTAGGAAACTCCTCTGAAAGCTGTGCCTGCAGCTCGTCGTTTCTAAACTGCTCGCTTGATGCACAAACAACTATTGTTTCTTTTGAGCCGAAGTCGGCAAAAAAGGTAAACACAAGTGTAACCAGAAGTAACACAATAAGTCCTTTTTTCATAATACACCTCTTAAATATAAGTGTGGTCTATATTCTTCAGGTCGTTGTAGGTGTCAATTTCGATAATGTCATCGAAAGTACAGGGGCGAACCTCGACCTGATAATTTTTTATGCAATATTCAAGGGAAACCTGGTCCCAATACCTTTCTTTGCCGCCGGGAAGCTTAAACACCTTTTCGATGTCGCTTTCGAGCTTTTTGCCGTCCTCGGCATTCCAGTAAGAAATACCAAACATATGATAGCAATCCGTACCGCCGATGCAAAGCTTTGTAATTACTCGGTTTTTAACCTCAAAGCACCAGTCATCGGTTTTCTCAACAGGAACACCCAGATAGTTAGAGGTGTACTGATACTTTGTAATAAGCTCGGGGTTATAAAGCACCAAGTCAGCCTCGAAAACATAAGCGTTCTGTAAAAGATTTCTTGCAATATATGCCGAGGAAATGTTGTTAGCCTCGTTATAAATGGGGTTCTCGATAAACTTAATATTTGGGTACTTGTAATGAAGCTGGTCGAACTGCTCGCCAAGATATCCTCTTACAACATAAATCTCTTCAATACCCGCTTTAACTACGGCGTCAAGCAGGGTGTCAATCATGCGTGTGCCGTTTACTCTTACTAAGGGCTTGGGTGTATTAAGCGTAATGGGAACAAGACGGGAGCCGAAACCTGCAGCAATAAACACCGCACGCTTTACCTTGTAGGGCTCAAGAGCCTCCAGACCCTTTTCGGTAACCGCGGTGCCGTCAATAAGCCCCTCTGTCCTTAAAGCTTCAAGGTGACGGCTGACAGAGCCTAAAGAAATACCTGTTTCCTCAGAAATTTCACGCTGACTCTTTTTGGCGTTTGTGCGTTCCAGATAAGTAAGCAAATTAAACTGTTTGCGAGTCAATTCAAATGTGCTCATTTTTGTTTCCTTTCTCAGATAAACATTTTCGAAAATAAAAATACCCCATATTTACAGGTAAAAGCCTATGTAGATAAGGGGTAATGCGTTCATTTTTTCTAATAATATAATAGAATTTGAACATTGTCAACATTTTTTTCAAAAATAAAAGTTCCACTTTCAAATAAAAGCTTAGAAAGTGGAACAAAAATCGGAATTTTGTCGCAAATATAAGACACACATTTGCTTATAATGTCGGTTATTGTGGCAAAGAAGGTGTCGCTACCGTAAGTTTATAAAGGCTTCTGCCCTGTGCCCATTTTTCGGCATAGACCGAGGTGCACTTTTTATATTTTTCAAAAAGCTTCTTTGCTCTCTCCTCGTCGGAGTATACCTTCCAACAGCCTTTGAATTTGTAGCTTCGGGAGCCATTTTCAATAAACCCCTTTACATCTTCGGGCGGATAACCTAAGAAAAGTCCTATTTCATGAGGGAAGCCGTCAGTTTCGTCAAGACGTTTTATGAGCCTTCCTACAGAAAGCCCTGTGCTGTGAGGAAGATAGCCAAGACTACCCAAGAGTTTTTTGGCGTAGCTGTGCTTTAAATCCTCACATAAAAATGAGGGACGGTAAACATATATAAGTGCCCTGCCGCCTTTGTATCTTAAGGGCATAATCCTCAGCCCCTTTTTAACAAACTGCTTATTGTATCTGCGAAGAGCCTCCTTAAGGCTTTCGCTGCTTTCGACCTCGCAGGTGAAAAGATTTGCTGTTTTTATACGTGCAAGTGTTGGTGCACAATGACGTAAAATCATTTCGTCCGACATATTTACCCTCCTTTTTACTTTCTTATTGGTATTTTATCCTGTATGCTCGCTAAGTATTCCCCGCAACGCACTTGCCGAACCCGAGTGACTTCGGGCAACGGCAGTTTTGCCGTTTTTTGTTTCATTTAAGGCAGTGCGAAGCATTTTGTGGCTCATAGTGCCTGTAAAAAGCACAAGCAAATCAGGGCAACCTAAATCTTTAAGACCCGATTTCATTTTATGGTAACATTTGGCTTTACAGCCGTATTCCTTACATATATCTATATACTGGCGGGTCATACATTCGTTACCGCCTACTATAACTACGCTCATAGATTATCCTCTCCATATACCTTCCGATTTTTGGTTAGCATGCGCTAACCGCCTTTTAAAATAAATGCTCTTACCCTCTTCAAGTAAGAGCATTATTATCCTGAACGTTTGCCCTGCAAACACTTCATACGCCGCAGGTGTACATCATTTGCCAAAAGGCAAACTTCATTTTGCTTTATGGCAACTGTCTTTCATTGCACAGCCTGAGCAACCGCAAGAGCAAGAGGACTTGCCCTTTTTCTTATTATAAATACCCTTGGCAACAATCAAGCCAAAGACAACCGCAATAATACCTGCAACTAACCAAGTCTGCCAAGTCATGGTCAAGACCTCCTGTCTTAAAATTATTTTCTTACCTTGCCGTCTGCGTATTTATTGGGGCGAGCCACCATATACACCATAAACGCAAGTACTAATACAGCACAGATAAGACCGACTACATTAACATTACCTGTAAAGAGAAGTCCGAACTGGTAAATGATAAGAGAAACCGCGTATGCAAATACACACATATAACCGACTGCAAAAGCAGTCCACTTCCAGTTGTTCATCTCTCTCTTAATAGCACCCATTGCAGCAAAGCAAGGAGCACAAAGAAGGTTAAATATAAGAAAACTGAAGCCTGCAAGAGATGAACCGCCGAAAATTGCACTTGCAACCGTAGCGTTTTCGCCATTCATTGCCGCAAGCTCTTCAAGAACGCTTACGACCTCTTCTTTTGCCATAAGTCCCATAATTGTAGCAACTGCAGATTGCCAGTTACCAAAACCTAAAGGTGCAAACAACCAAGCTATAGCACCGCCGATAACCTCAAGAACAGAAGCTCCGCCTGCTTCATCCGTAATATAATGGAAGCCGCCCTCAAAGCTAAGAGAATTAAGCACCCAGATAATAACCGAAGCGGCAAAAATAACAGTACCTGCACGCTTAATAAACGACCAGCCTCTTTCCCAAGTTGCACGAAGGAAGTTTTTGGGAACAGGTGCGTGGTAAGACGGAAGCTCCATAACAAACGGAGCAGGCTTGCCTGCTAAGGCTTTAAGCTTTTTAAGAATTATACCCGAAACAACAACTGCACCTATGCCTGCAAAGTAAGCCGCAGTTGCTATCCACGCACTGCCACCGAAAAGCGAGCCGGCAATAAGTCCCACAATGGGCATCTTGGCTCCGCAAGGAATAAAACCTGTGGTTATAACCGTAATTTTTCGGTCTCTTTCGCTTTCAATGGTGCGGCTTGCCATAATACCGGGAACACCGCAACCCGAAGCAACCAGCATAGGAATAAAAGACTTGCCCGAAAGACCGAAACGTCGGAAAAGTCTGTCCATAATAAAGGCAACTCGTGCCATGTATCCGCAGTCTTCAAGCAGTGATAAAAGCAAAAACAAAATCAGCATCTGAGGCACAAATCCAAGAATCGCACCTACACCTGCAACAATGCCCTCCTGCACAAGGCTGTAAAGCCAAGGGGCAATTACGGGACTTCCGCTTGCATCGAGCAAAAGTGTGTCCAAAAACTCGGGAACACTTACCCAATTTGCCATAAACTGAGGCAAATCGCCTGCTTCGACGCATTCCTTGAAGGAACCGAAAAGTCCGTCGTTCATAAACGCAACCGTCCAGTTGCCTACTGTGCCGATAGAAATTGTATAAACCAAAAGCATTGCCAGCACAAAAATAGGAATTGCAAGAATTCGGTTGGTAACTATTCGATCGATTTTATCGGAAAGAGTAAGCCTGCCGATGCTCTTTTTTACGTAACAGCCCTTAAGTATTCTGTCAATATAAAGATATCGTTCATTTGTAATAACCGCCTCTGCGTCGTCGTCAAGCTCTTTTTCAACAGCCTTGATATCATTTTCCATGTGTGCAACAATTTTTTCATCAAGCTTAAGCTTACAAAGCACGTGGCGGTCACGTTCAAAAAGCTTTATAGCGAAAAATCGTTGCTGTTCCTCGGGCATGCTGTGTACAGCCGCCTCTTCAATATGTGCAATTGCATGCTCAACCGTACCCGAAAAAATATGCCGAGGCATGGGCTTGCCGTTTTTAGCATATGTAATAGCAAGCTCAGCGGCTTCTTCTATACCCTCACCTTTAAGTGCAGAAATTTCTACCACCTTGCACTTAAGCCTTTTGCCTAAAAGCTCGGTGTCGATTTTGTCTCCCTGTCTTCTTACAACGTCCATCATATTGATTGCAACAACTACAGGAATACCGATTTCCATAAGCTGTGTTGTAAGATAAAGGTTACGCTCTAAATTTGTACCGTCTACTATGTTAAGAATAGCATCGGGGCGTTCATCAATAAGGTAATTTCTGGCTACTACTTCCTCAAGAGTATAGGGCGACAGCGAATAAATACCCGGAAGGTCTGTAACTATAACGTCATCATGCTTTTTTAATTTGCCTTCCTTTTTTTCTACCGTAACACCGGGCCAGTTGCCTACATACTGATTTGAACCAGTCAGGGTGTTAAATAAAGTTGTTTTGCCCGAATTCGGGTTGCCTGCAAGGGCTATTCTGATTTGCATACTTATCCTCTCTTTCTTAAATTAGCCTAAGCTAACCAAGATTTGAAAAACAAAGGGACGTTTGTCCCTCGAATAATCATTCTACTTCTATCATTTCGGCATCAGCTTTTCGAAGCGAAAGTGCATAGCCCCTGACGTTAAGCTCCATAGGGTCGCCCAAAGGTGCAACCTTTCGAACGTAAATCTCAACACCCTTTGTAATGCCCATATCCATAATTCGGCGTTTAACAGGGCCTTCGCCGTGAAGCTTAACCACTTTTACGGTATGGCCGATTTTTGTGTTTTTTAATGTGTTCATATGTATCCTTCTCCTGTCGGTTAGCATAAGACAACCGACGCCTTAAAAATCAGTTAGCTCCCGCTAACCGTAGTATATGATAAGATAAAAAACAATATTTGTCAATACGTGGGGGTTCAATTTTTCCAAAAACTTACATATTTCGTCAGGATTTACACATATTGAGCAGATTTTTTGAAAATGAATTGTGCATAATTCATTTCTTATTGAAAATTTTTTAATTTGTGATATACTATATTTATCTCCATTAATTATACTTTGCGGAGGGACAAATTATGCATTTACAGGAATCAGGCGAAATGTACCTTGAGACCATTTACATACTTTCTAAAAAAGGCAAGGCAGTACGCTCTATTGACGTAGGCGAGTACATGGGTTACTCTAAGCCCAGTGTAAGCAGAGCAGTAGGACTTTTAAAGCAGGGCGGCTATGTAGTTGCGGACAGCGACGGCTTTCTGTCCCTTACCGACGAGGGCAAGCGTGTTGCCGGGAAAATGTACGAGCGTCACACAATTCTTACTCAGTTTTTCATAAACTTAGGTGTTGACGAAGACACCGCCGCCGAGGATGCCTGCAAAATCGAGCACGACATCTCAGACAAAAGCTTTGAGGCTATTAAAAATTTTGTAAACAGCAAGTAATCTGTGCAGGAAGGCAAAGGTGTGCCTTCCTGTTTTTGTTTGAATTTCTTTGTCAGATTAAACAAAGCATGCCCTTAAAATTTATTCATTTACCCAAATATTCAAATTTTTGCAAAAATGCCTAAAATTTAGTGTGAGGATTTTTTTAAATTTACGTCTAATAAGTGAAAAGCCAAAAACCTTCCGTAAAGAAAGGAGAATACATATGAAAAAGCTATTATCATTACTGTTGACTCTGATAATTATTGCAGGCATTTCCATAACCCCTGCATTTGGTGTCAGCTATCACGAGCAATTGTTTCTTGATGCTGTGGCAAAGCTTGAAGATGACGAATGTGCCTACTACACCGTTATGATAAGCGACATCAATGAAAAAGTTATTTACAACTACCCCTCGTGGGTCAAGGCAAACGACCTTTTGCTTGACACAAGAGCCTACACAGCAGAGCTTGATGCACAGCTGTTTGACGATTACTACCGGTACGTCAAAGCAGGCTTTGAAGACATCAAAGCACAAAACATCGCCTTTTATAACGAGCACTTTACCCATCCCGACGACAAGCTGATTTTTGCCAGCGAACAACGAGGATATATGCTTGTTTACGTTACCAAGGCAGAGCTTTTAAAGGTCCGCGATATGCAGGGCGTAGGTGCATCTTACCACGGCCAGGACTTAGAGCAGGTAATGTGGCGTGCCGAGGACACTTGGTTTGACATTGACTCTTACACCCCAAAACCCTACGAGCTTGTATACGGACTTCACTACTATGAAAACAACGAGCTTCAGGACCTTCGCTGGGATGACGGCGGCGGCACGTACATGTACTATAAGCTTTATTCATACTACGAAAGCAGTGAGGACGAAGCAAAGCCCGATTACGTTCTTATCTTTGCAGGCGACAACATCTGCTCACCTGCTTACTCTGCAGGTCAGTTCGGTGATTACCTTTTGCAGTGTTACAATATCTACTACCCCTATATTTTCGGTTATCACGTTATAACCACCGATGATATGCGGGTGCTGACTCTTACCGAAGCTTACGAAGAAAATATCCCAAACATTATGGCTGTGTTTGAAGAATACGGTCTGGGACAGCTCAGAGGCGACGTAAATGACGACGGCAAAATAAATGTCCGCGATGCCACCCGTATTCAGAAAGCCCTTGCTGAGCTTGAACCTCTTAATGATTACGTAAGCGGTTTCGGCGAGGAAGAAGACTTTGAAGCACGTATTTCTGACTTTAACAAAGACTTAAGAACAAACATCCGCGACGTTACGGATATTCAGAAACACATCGCAGGAATTGCCATTAATGACCCTGATTTTGAGGATTTTGAAAACAATCCTATTCCCGAGCCTACAACGACCGCACCCCGCACAGACGCACAGATTACCTTAGGCGGTAAAACCTACGAGGCACAGGTTGGTGATACAATTACCCTGACAGCCGAGCTTTACTGCTCTACAATATTCAACCGAATTTCTGCAACTGTACGTTATGACACCGACATCATAACCGTAGCTCCCCTTGACAAGGACACAAAGGAAGAATGGTTTAAGGCACATCTTCCTAATCTTCCCCGCAACAACCTTAAATACTACGGCTACAACAACGATTCTTACGACATGGGAAAAATAATGCTTTATCCTTATGACCAGGACGGCATAAATTTTAAAGAGAAAAAGCTTTTATTTACCTTTGATTTTACGGTTGTGGGCGGCGGCGATATGAATCTTGACGTAACTCTTGACTCTATTCACAACCAATACGGTCTACCCCTTTACGAAAACAATCAGTCCGTTGGCGGCACAAACATTGAGTTTTCTTACAGCCTTAAGGTAAACTAATATTCAAGAAAGGAGCATTGATATGAAAAAAATATTATCCTTAGCATTAATACTGACTTTACTTTTAAGTATAGCTTTTACAATTCCCGCTTCTGCACAGCATATAATTAACTGCGGCGACTTATGGCTGAAACCGTTAAACGAAGGGACCGCTGAAGTTGGCGGCACCGACACATCTTTAACCGGTAGAATTACCATCCCAAAAACTTTAGACAGCTACACTGTTACCAAAATTGCCAACAGCGGTTTTTCCGGCACTAATATCACAGAAGTTATTATTACAAATACTGTTACACATATAGACGACTATGCCTTCAGTGACTGTCCTCTGCTTGAAATGGTTATCATACCGGAGGGCGTCACATCTCTGGGCGAAGGCGTCTTCAAAAATTGTCCCAACCTTACCACCATTACCATTCCCTCATCTGTAACTGACATGGGGCTTTTCTCTATAGGTTATGAAGACAACTACATCGACAACGACGGCGAAATGCTACCCGACGGCGGATATGCCCCGGGAACCCCTGTAACAATCAGAGGCTATGGCGGCACCGCTGCCGAAGCATACGCAAGAGAACACCATTTAGCTTTTACAGATATTACCCCCCACTATAAAGACAAGGTTCTCGCTCTTCTAAATATTCCCGAAGAAGATCCCGGCACTGGCGAAGGCTGGCTTATCAACTACAGCGAGGGATACGAATATTTTTCTACACCTGACGAAAGCGGTGAAGCTACCCCCGACTATGTGCTGATTAAAGCACACACAAATGAAGCAGGTCCAATGTTTGCCGCCGAGCTTTTAGGCGATTACATTTTAAGAAGCTACAACCACTACTTTCCTGCCACCTTCGGCTACCTGATTTATCTGCCGAAAACAAACGAGATTTACTCTTTGGAAGAAGCCTTTCAAATGAAGCTTGAGGGTATTTACAGCGTCTTTACCGAAGGCGGTATAGGCGAGCTTTTAGGCGACGTAAACTACGACAGAAAGCTTAACATTAAGGATGCAACCCTTATTCAGAAGCACCTTGCAGGTTTAGAGGAAATCAAAAACAACGAAATCGACGGCTTTATGTGGAACGAAGAAGAAAATGTTCCCACCTATATAGGTGACTTTAACTGCGACAGAAAAATGAACATCAAAGACGCAACGGCAATTCAAAAGCACATTGCAGGTCTTGACCGCAAAAATATTGACTATACTGTGCTTGAAATCAGCGAGGTTATCTCGGCAAGCGACACCCCCGTTAACACCATCGTCGGAAGCCGCACCGAGCTTAAAAGGGTTCTTGCAAAAATAACCGAAACCGTAGGCCCCTTTGAGCCCGACGAAAAATTTTCCGACGAATATTTTAAAGACAAGGCTGTTATAGTTATTGCCGACCGCGTCGCCGACCCTCAGCTCGTTGCAGGCGTAAGCATCCTTGGCAACAGCCTTACCGTACACCGCTATGTTGACACTCACGAAGATGCAACCTGTTATCAGTATATGCTTATCGAAGTAGCAAAACAAGACGTAGAGGCGGTTTCTCAAATACAGGCAGAAAACACCTATGCTCTGATTTGCTATTAATACGCCTTATAGTCATAAGGCTTTTTCATACAAAGGCGGCGGCTCCTTTTCCCCTTGGAGTCGCCGCCATCCCTTTACCACGATGGGTATTTCGCAGGTTAACCACCTGTGGGCAATTCGCCTTTGGATAGGTTCATAAAAACACAAAACCCGCCATTAACGGCGGGTTGGTTTATTTATAGGGAAGATGATATCCACCCCTACTGTAAACGTTTCATTAAAATTTTTCAAATATAATCGAATGGTAGCACCAACACAATACTTGCAAAGCAGATATCGCGTTAAATTTTCGATTTAACCAATAAGCTCTTTTATTTTCTCTATATTCTCCTTGCCTGCTTTATAGCCCTGCTCAAATGCAAAGTCAAGCTCCTTAAAGGTATACTGCGACATATTACCTAAATCGGGCGTAATAAGCAAGTCGGGATTATACTCACGGGTTTTTGCCTTTGTGTAATTTCTGTCCATTATATCAATGGCTCGCGAAAGCACGCTTAGGGCACTCTTGTACTCCTTCGTTTCGCCGCTTTCGGCAAACACATCCACCGCAACCACCACCTCGGGTTCGAAGCGTCTTATGGCTTCAACGGGAAGTCGCGAAGTAACGCCGCCGTCAACATACTGCACTGCGCCTATTACCTCGGGCTCGAAAAGTGCAGGAATACAGGAGCTTGCCACCACCGCAGGTACAACAAAGCTTCTGCCTGAAAAAACCTTGCTTTCGCCCTTTAAAAGGTCAGTGGCAACACAGCAAAACTCTATGTCCAAATCGCAAATCCGCTTTCTTCTGAAAAAAGAGTTAAGCTTTCTATGAACTCCTCGGGTTGAAAAAAGTCCGCTTCGGTTAAAATTAGGCACTCCGTAAAGCACCTCACTTGCCTTTAAGCTTCTTACTTCATTCATAATGTCGTCGGCTTTCATACCCATAGCCATACAGGCACCGACAATAGAACCTGCCGAGCTTCCTGAAATACAATGAGGTTTTATTCCCTCTTCCTCTAAGGCTTTTATAAAACCAACGTGTGCTACTCCGCGTGCACCGCCCGAACCTAAAACCAAACCTAATTTTTTGCTCATATTATAATCACTCCTATCAGTAGCGTACCGCCACCGACATTTTAGTTTCACTATGCAATCTGCACTTATAAAAAAGCCGCCAAACGGCGGCTTTCTTTATCTTTAGAAATGTACTGTTGCAGTTGCAATCTGCTCCTCATTCTGAGATGTTGCCTCGGTTGCTTCGGTAGACTTCGGGGCTGTTGTTTCCTCTACAGGGTCAGAAGGAAGTGTAGTTGCAGGCTGAGTTTGTGCAGGCTTTGTCTGGGGTGCCTCGGTAGCCTTGGGCTTTGTTGCTTTAGGCTTAGTTGCCTTTGGCTTGGTTTCCTTAGGCTTTGTAGCCTTGGTGGTCTCGTCCTCATCGTCATCGGGATAATCGTACCAAGAAGAGTGAAGCTCTTCTCTGCCGATTTCTTCTTCGTCAAGGTAGTAAACCCTCCATGCGGAAGCCTTGTAGCCTTCTTCTGTTGCACTGTGAACAGAGCTTTCGATATCGATATAGTCAAAGGCAGGGTCATCCCAACCGTAAATATTTACAGTAAGCTTTGTGCCTTCCATGTAGCACTGCATATACATGGGGTAATCTGTGGGATTGGAAAGCTTAAGGTCAAGGTAAGGATAGTCAATTGTAGCATCTCGACCTGCAGGAACGTAGGCTGACTGGTACTGATGGCAATATCTTTCCTCGACTGTCATATTTGCAAGAATTGCGGCGTTGTAAATTGTAGAGCTGGACTGGCAAAGTCCGCCGCCGATACCCTGCTCAAACTTGCCGTTAACAATAACGGTTGCAGGTCGGTAGCCTAAAGAGGTAAGGTTAGAGTTACCTGTACAGGCATTAAAAGACCACACCTCGCCGGGGTTAATAACAGAGCCGTTGCAAGCTTCCAGTGCAATCATCATATTATGATTGCCGTCGGCGGTATTTGTTGACCATGTGGAATATGTAGAAATAAGCTTAATGTTGCCGTCTAAGCTCTCGAACTTACGCTCAGGCTCAACTTCGCTTACTACAGCCTCAACTGTAGCTGTAGTTCTGGTGCCCCAAGTAAGAGTCGGCACCTCTGTGGCAATTTTTTCTGTAAGGTCAGCTTTGTCAAGCTGTCTGCCGGCTTTTTCTCTTGATATTTTAACGTTGTCGCCGTCAACGGAAAAAGTAGAGTCAACAGCCGCTACGTCGACCTCTTTTGCGATTGCATCGACAATTTCAGCAACAGAAGCCTCGTCAACCTGAACAGAAAGGCTGGAGCTATAGCCTGTCAGAGTTTCTTCTGCTGTATTTTCGCAGCACTCTGCAGCCTCCATCAACGCCCCTTCGATATCAAAAATCCATTTGAAATCGACTTTTTTATATTCATACTCGTTTTCTTCAGCCTTAACCTTAAGGGTAAAATCGTTAATGCTTGCCTCTGCTTTTTCTTCCACGGCCTGAAAGGCAGCATCAAAGCTCATACCGCTTATGTCGACACCTGCTATGGTAACACCTGATGCAAAAGTAAAGCTCTGAGTATCTATAACCGAGCTGTCGGCTGTGGCACCGCCCTGAGGCTTATCCTCATCGCAGGCACCCAGCATCAGAGAAACAGCCGCTATAACACAAAGCACTAAGCAAATGCTACGTTTAACGGGGTGCTCCTTACTAAAACTTTTCATATATCCCTCATCCTGTCGTATATTTATAAATATTAAAATAAACCAAGGATATGATACAATATCTTTTTAAAAAAATAAAGTGGTAAACCTAACAAATTAAACAACTTTTAAGCTTAACTTATAAGTAAAAACGCAAGTAATTTTATTGCGTACAGCAAATTCACAAAGATTTCAGCCTTTCTTGGTTGAAAGAGTACGGGTTTTGAATTATAATAACATATATAAAATCGTGGAGGATTTTTTATGAAACGTTTTAAGGTTCTTTTATGCTTTATACTGTCTGCGCTTTGTACTGCTCTTTGTTGCTGCACTCCCGAAAGCCAAAGTCTGACCGCGGGATACTCACGCTCTGACGCTGTGCCTGAGTACAATTTCTATTCGGACGAAGAAATTACCCCCGAAAACTACGCCGAATTCGCCGAAAGCTATATGGATTTTTCAGCAAGCCTCCTTGTAAACGCAAGCGAGGACGAAAGCTGTGTGCTGTCTCCCTTATCACTTTACACAGCTCTTTGCATGACCTCAAACGGTGCAAGCGGTAAAACCCTTAAGGAGCTTGAGAGGGTGTTGGGACAAGACCTGAGCATTTCTGAAATCAACACCTTTATTCATTATCTTAATTCAAGAGTAAAGGCACTAAATAACGAAGACGGCTATGTCAATACTGCCAACTCACTATGGCTTCGCGACGAATATTCCGTTAAGTCACAGTTTTTGCAGACAATTGTAAACTACTATGATGCCGAGGTTTTCCGCGAAAATTTAGACAGTGACGGTGCCCATAAAATTAACAGCTGGATTAACAAAAACACCGAAGGCGAAATAAAGGATATGGTAGCAAATCTTTCTGCAGACACCGCCGCGGTCCTTATTAACACATTGCTTTTTAACGACCAATGGGTAACACCCTACGGAAGCGAAAATATAAGCTCGGGTGTTTTTTACGGCACCAAAGGCGAAGAACAAGCCCACTTTATGACATCAAACGAAATGCTTTTAGAGGCAAATGACGCCAAAGGCTTTGTAAAAAGCTACAAGAACACTCCCTGCAAATTCGTGGCAATTCTTCCCAATGAAGATATAAGCCTTGAGGAATACGTAAGCTCTCTTTCAGGTGCAAAGCTTGAAAAGATTTTTGAGTCTGCAAGCGGAGTAAACAGGTGCGAAGCACACATTCCTCAGTTTGAGCTTCGCACAAAACTAAGCCTTACAGACACAGTTAAGTCTATGGGTGCTGAGCTTATGCTTTCTGGCGAAGCAAACTTTGACTCGCTTACAATGTCCGAGGGACTTTTTGTGTCAGACCTTTTGCAAGAAAGCTTCCTAAAGCTAACTCCCGAAGGCACCGAAGCAGGCTCGGCAAGTGCTGTGGTTATGAAAGACTCTGCTTCACCTTCAGAGGGTTTCGAAACTCTGACTTTTAACCGACCCTTCTTATTTATGGTTGTCGAAAATGAATATAGCCTGCCCTTATTTATCGGAACGGTGCAAAACATAAACTAACCAACCAAAGCCAAATATCTACCAAGCTTGCCGATTTCTTGCACAACAAACCCTTACACGATATATTTGTTACAGATTTTACCAGAAAAACGTCGTTTTATCCCACTTTTAATTAATTTTATGGTTTTAGAGTATAATCGGAGAAAAAGGCAAAAGGAGTTTTGAATGTGAAAATAAAAGAAAACTATATGCTTAGAAAAGTAGCCGACACCTTTGTTGTTGTGCCTGTAGGCAGTGCCGTAGCTGATTTTAACGGTATGATAAACCTTAACAGTGTCGGGGCATTTTTATGGAACCAGCTTGAAACAGAAACCGACTTTGATACAGTTTTAAAGGCTATGCTTGCAGAGTACGAGGTAGACGAAGCTACCGCCAAAGCAGACCTTGAAAAATTCATTAAAGAGCTTGAAGAAAGCAGTCTGCTTGATTAAGCCGCCAAATCAATAATATTTATCGCAATCGCCGTAATGTCGTCGTCATAGCCGTCATTACGGCGTTTTATTGCCTCATTTATAACTAAGGATGCGAAATCCTTGGCGCTTGCCTCATTCCATCCCTTAAGCATTTCTAATATCCAGTTGTCATCTGCAAACAAGGCTCCGTCAGACACCATAAGAATTCTGTCACCATGGTGCAAGGTGAGGCTTGACTTGGCAAATTTTACCTCGTTTAAAATTCCTGCGGGCAGAGACGGACTTTCTCGCTTTAAAACCCTTCCGCCGCGTTTTATAAAGGTAAGGGGTGCACCTGCTTTGAAAAAGGTGGTTTTTCCGCTAAAAAGGTTTATATCTACAACATCAAGAGTAGCAAGTGACTCGTCCTCAGACTTTACCATAAGCGAGGCATTTATAACCGACAGAGCACTGTCGAAGGAAAGTCCTGCTTCGATTAGCTTCTTAAGAATGCTTACCGCCATGTTTGAGTCCACAGCCGCACGTCCGCCTGTACCCATTCCGTCGCTGATTACGGCTACCATATTGCCTGCCCCCGATGAAAAGTAATTCGCCGAATCTCCGCAAAGGCCTTTGCCCCCCGAAATGTGCTGAGACGAGCCGATGTCAGCATCATACCTTGCAAGCTCTGAAAACAACAGCCTGATGCCGTCTTCGCTTTCGCTTATGCATGGCGAGTCAAAGGCTCTGCCGCAACATGCTCCAACAGCACGTCTGAGGTCACTCTTATTAAGTATTTTTTTACACTCCGGCTTAACCTCAAGCTCTACAGTCATTCCCTTTCCCTGCTCAAATCGGCAGGCACAATCGGTTACCACAATGCCCTCTCTCCTGAGTCTTTCACTGAGCCTGTCCGCAGCGGCAGTGTCGTAACGCTCAAAAGTATCAAACTCGTCGCAAAGGTCTGACAGAAGCTTTGAAACCGAGCTAAGCTGACCTGCGGTTGCAATGCGTATCTGAGTAATACGCCTGTGTGCCTCAAGTGCCGAAAGGTAGTCCCGATAGCCTTCGTTGATGCTTTTTGCAAGCTCACGGGGCTTACAGCATTTTTTTGTAAATCTTTCTTCAATTGTTTTATCGGTAACATAGCCTTCTTCTTTCAGCTCTTCACCGAGCCTGTAAAAATCGTCTTTAGTGATTTCTAATTGATTCTGCCAGCAGTAGCTCTTAAGCCCACAGCTTTTACACGTAGCTTGGGCTGCTTCGGAATATACACAGTCAAAGCTGTCTGTGCTTCTTTCCTTAAGCCTTGCGGCTACACTTTGCACGCAATCCTTCACCGAATCGATAGCTTTCGATGCAAAAGAAAGCCTTGCTATTACATTGCTTTTTATTGCGTTTGAGCCTACGGTCTCCTCCTTCAATTCAAACGCCGATTTAAGTCTGATGCAGGCTTCCTTGGGAATAAGCATAAAAAATCCTACAGCAAAGGCGCTTTCGGCAAAAAGCCGTAACACAACCTGCGTATTTTCAGCCGCAAAAGAAATCACCGTATTACAAAGGGTAAAAGAAAGGGCAACAGCCACCTTTCCTGTAGAAGCAAAAAGTCCGCCCATAAGTCCGCCGAAGGCGTAGCCTCCGCTTAAAAACGCCATGTCGGTAGAAGCCAGCGAAAACACCACGCCCGTAGCCGTTCCGAAAATGCTTCCTCCCGAAACACCGCCAAAGCGAGCCGCCATAAGAATTATAAGCACCGCTAAAATTCTGCCCACAGAAATTCCGTAAATCTCAAGAGAGCCTAATGAAAGCACCAGTATGCAACCCGAAAAACTTAAGGTTGCCAGCTCCTGCTTAGAAAATGCCCCCAACGCCTTAAACGACATCAAAAGATTTGCAGTTCTGTTTAAAAAGTAAGCTCCCGCACCTGCGGCAACTGCCTCCATGAGACTAAGCGAAAAGTCCGTCATCCGACTTGTGCTGACAAATAAAAGGGTTATTCCTGTTGCAAGCATTGGTACAAAGGCAACCAACGGTGCAAAAAGAGCACTTGTGGACAGCTTTTTTATATCGTTTAAAAGCCACCTTAATGCCGCTATTGCCGCCACCACCGCCACATAGCGAAATGTGTCGTTTGAGCCTAAAAGTATGTAACCGAGTCCTGCACCCAAAGACGCCGCAGGAACATAAGAAAAAGGAACTGCCGCCGCAAATGCCGCCCCAAAGGGTGCAAGTGTACCGAGCACAGCTCCTTTTGACACCAGAAGCCCTAAAAGGAAATACACCGCCTGCAATGCCGCCAGCCTGAGTACATCCTGAACGCTCAGCTCCTGTTTCTTTTTAGTTTTTACGGACTTTATCGACTGCATAATTTAAACTTCCTCTCCAAAGAGTTATGTTTAAATTATAACCAATGCTCCTGTACCCTTTTGTCGGGGTTTGGCAAAAGTTTATGGGGGCTTTTGAAGAATTTTAAATTACGTAAAGTAAAATACAAAGGAAATGACAAAAGCTGCCCAATACACAGAAAATATGAAAAATCGAATGAAAAAACTTTTTCTTCTTACCAATAGCGTAAAGTCCTGCACCGGCTGTATAAGCAACACCGCCTGCTAAAAGCCACATTAAACCCTCGAAGGGAATAGCCTCTAAGGCTACCTTGCCTGCAATAACTATGCACCAACCCATGCCGATGTAGCATGCCATGGAAAGCTTTGAATACTTTTTAAGGTCTATGGCGGTAAAAACCGTAGCCAAGGCGGCAAAGCCCCATACAATACCGAAAATTGTCCATGCCCAAGGAGCTGACACCTTGCGGATAGCAGAAAGAAGAATGGGCGTGTAAGTACCGCCGATTAAAAAGTAAATCGTGCAGTGGTCCATAACCTGCATAACCTTTTTGCCCATATTAATAGGAAGTCCATGGTAAATGCTGGACATTGTATAAAGAAGCACAAGGGAACCGCCGTAGATTGAACTGCCTACCACTGCCCAAGGGTCACCGTTTATTGCTGATACAACTACGCAAAGCACAAGTGCAACCACACCTAACGCCGCACCTGCAATGTGAGATATCATATTAAAAAGCTCCTCAGCTTTGGTATAGCTCGGAAGCACCCTGTCGCATAATTTTGTGCGTTTAACAGTATTTGTCATATACAATCCTCCTGAATTTTTATACAACAGCAAACATCGTTTACTCTGCATTATGCCCCCATTATATGAGCCTTAACACCTGACTTCAACCTACCCAGCCATTTTTACGTCTACTCCATGTTTTTGGGCTGTCTACCCACCGAAAAAACACCTCTACCCACAGTAGAAAGCTTGATAAACACTAAAGCCGCGAGCGAGAGCTCGCGGCTTTTGCTTTAGTGCATATTAAAGTGTAGCATAAGGAATTTCATACTCCGTTGTTTCTTAGCTGTAGCCTTTGTTAAAGTCATCGATTAATCTAAACAGGGTATTGTCCTCATACTTGGTTAAGTCGATTTCAACGCTGTATTGGTCAGCTGAAACATTGAAGATAATGTTGGTGTAACAGGCTCAGTTGCTTCGGTGGCAGGCTCGCTATACTCGATTTCAGAAAGGATAAGCTGACCTGTTTTATAGGAAGTTTCAATCTTTGCAAGGTACTTCTGTATAGCTGTAGCGTCCTTGATATTAACCTTGCCGTCCTCGGTTACGTCTGCGGCTGAAATCTGTATGCCCTCAAGGGTTGCAAGCTTTGCAAGATATTTCTGAATAAGGGTTGCATCCTTAATCTTAACAGCTTCATCCAAATCAACGTCGCCTAAAAGCATACCCTCGGCAAGAAGCACGTTGTAGTCACCCTTTGTATCCCAAGGGTCAACCACCTTAAGATAGTAGGTGGTATTAGGCTCCAATGTAATTGCAGTATATTCTTCTTTGCCTGTTGTTGCAAGGACCTCGCTTAAAATTTCGCTGTACTTATTCATAAGCACAACTCTGAAAATCTCGTCGCTTGCCCAACTGTGGCTTTCGATATTGATGTTCTTTATAAGAAGAGTGTAATCGGTAGCTTCGTTTGTTGTAATCTTAAAGAAATCAACGTCACCGCTTGCGGCAATACTGCTGTAATATCTTTCACCGATTCTGAGAAGCTTAGCCTCCTCCATGGTGTTTGGCTCGGGGTCAGTAACGTAGGTAAGCTTAACCTTGTAGTTGCCGCCGTTATCTTCGTTGTTGTTGATTCTTACGTAGTAGGTTGTGTTGGGGTCAAGCATAAGGGTAGTTGAAGCCTCGTAATCCTCACTTAAGGTGATTTTTGTAAGCTCCTCTTTATGCTCGTTCCAAACCTTTACCTGCACCTGATAATCAACATGCCATGGATGAGTAGGGATGTTGATATTCTTTACAGTAAGGGTATAGTAAGCAGGCTCCTCAAGAGTTGTAAACTTAAGGTAGTCTGTCTTATTGTCTCCGGCCCAGTTTGTGATTGAATCGTAATAATCCTCATTGTAGGGAATTTCTACGGCATTTGCCATACCTACAGCTTCTTCGTCAATAATAACTGTTTTAGAAAGGTCGAAGCTATAGTCACCTGTAGTTCCCTCGGGGTCCCAGATAGCGATATAGTAGGTGGTGTTGGGGTCTAAGGTGACTCTGGTATTCAGTTCTTCACCTGAGAACATCATAAGTGTTGCAAGGCTTTCGTTTTTGTCGTTATAAATCACACCGCGGAATCTTTGGTCTACTGACCATGAGTGGGTAGGAATGTTCGTGTTTTTGAGTGTAAATGTGTAGTCGGTTTCTTCATTTGTGGTAATTTTAAACCAATCGTGGTCACCACCGGCGGCAAGGTCGCCGTAGTATTTTTCTTCTAAGGTCCACTCTGTTGAATTTTCCATTTCGTTCTTATCAGGGTCAAGAACGTAAGAAATCTGCACCTTGTAGTTACCGCCCTTTGTGTCAGGAAGATAGTTGTTGTAAACCTGCATATAATAGGTGGTGTCGGGCTGAAGCTTTAATGTAACGGCACCTTCTGAAGCAGGAAGAAGCTTGATTCTGCTAATTTCTTCGCTGTTTGCGTTAAGAATTTCAACCTGAACACCGGTATCATAATCCCATGAGTGAGTTTCTATATCAATATTCTTAACAGTAATTGTGTAGTAAGCATCTTTATCAATAGTTGTGAATTTAAGGTAATCACGACCGCCTTCGGTACCAAAGCCTGCGATTGTGTCATAGTATTCCTCGTTAAGGGGGACTTCCACGGAAACGGGCAATATCTCCTCCATTTTTACGGAGTATTTACCGCGGACATTGGTGTTATAACCTGTAACACAAATATAATAGGAAACTACGTCAGAGGGCTTTTCTAAATCAACAGTAACAGTATTCTCTTCTGCTGTTGTAACGGTGGTAAGAAGTTTGTTGTGGGTATCATATACCTCTGCTACAAAATTAGTAGCTTCTTCGTTAAGGTTCTGGAGTGTGATGCTATGCTTTTTATTGTTGGCTGCTGCTACAAAAATCCAGTCTTTGTCCTCAGCAACATCAATACTGCCCTCATATGCAACACCAGGAGCAACGCTGATATCAGGCTTCCTTTCGTCAGGCTCGGCATCAGCAAAGTAAGAAAGCTTAAGGTCTATACTGCCGTAATTGTCCTGTTCGTAGTTGTAGCAAAGCTTAACGTAATAACGGGTATTCGCCTCAAGACGCACTGCAAGCTCAGATTCCTCGCCATTTGCAAGACCCATGCTGTGGTCGAGTATTTCTTTCTCATCAACTATGCCGATAGTAACTGTATTGTCACCTGTGGTAAGCTGGCTATTCCTTGCATAAAGAACGTAATAGCCTGCTTCCTCGGTATCAAGAACTGCGTATAAAGGCACACTCTCTTTAGCATCAGGATTAAACATGCAGTAATAATCCTTATCAACCTGCATATGCTGACCGTTGATTTTTAAAGTATCAAAACGTAAAGAATATGCACCTGTTTCTTCAAGCTCTATCTCAGCGGCACTTGCGGTAAAGGGTACGGAGCAAACCGCACCAAATATGAACATTACTGAAAGCAATAAAGCTAAAAGACGTTTGGATTTTTTCATAGGTATCCCTCTTTCAAATTGATAAGTAAATTATAAAACTATATGTAAGCACAGTCAATGAACGAGAGTAGAAAAAATCCTCTCCTAAAATTGGCGATATTCACCACAACTCTTAACTTTTCACTATTCACTCTTCACTAAAAAAGGCTTCTTCTCGTTTGAGAAGAAGCCTTTGCTTATAAGTTAGTTTGTCTGACCTGCTGTTTTAAGAGTTACGTCGTGGTAGCCGCCCTCAACAATAGAAGTAGAGGAAACAACAGTAAGTTTTGCGTTTTTCTGTAAATCGGGGATGTTTATAACACCGCAGTTGCACATTGTGGACTTAACCTTGTAAAGGCTCTTTGCAACGTTGTCCTTAAGAGGACCTGCGTAAGTTACGTAAGAGTCAACGCCCTCTTCAAAGCTTAATTTTGTCTTGCCGCCGAGGTCGTATCTCTGCCAGTTACGAGCACGGTTAGAGCCTTCGCCCCAGTACTCCTTAACATACTGACCGTTGATGATAAGCTTGTTTGTGGGGGACTCGTCAAAACGAGC
>JAFUPE010000037.1 GCA_017481395.1 Ruminococcus sp.
TTGCCTGATTCCTCAATTATGCTTGAGCTTTGTGAAATGCTCGGCATAACAGTAAACGATTTATTATCAGGGGAGGTAGTTACAATGAGTAATTACAATGAAAAAATTAGAAAACAATTTAATTTCAATGATTAAAGAAAAAGAAAAAGCAGACAAACAGCTTCTATCTATGGAAATATTCATAGGAGTATTAGTATCTTTGATTTTGTTTTCGCTGGTGTTTGTTGCCGCCTTTGTGCAAATGGCAGATTGGCTGAGAATAGTGCTTATAGCAGTCGGTTTTGTAGTTTTTCTTATAGGAATAGTTTATGCCGTAAAAATCGAGCAGACAGCTGGTTACTACGAGTGTGCCGAATGCGGACATAAGCATATACCTACTTTTGGTACCGTGCTTTGGTCTATGCATATGGGCAGAACAAGATATATAAAATGTCCCAAGTGCGGCAAAAAGAGCTGGCAGAAAAAAGTTATATCTAAGTAATAACAAAAAGCCTGAGAAGAACTAAATCTTCTCAGGCTGTATTTTTTATGTTAAATAATCATCATACTGTCGCCAAAACTGAAAAATCTGTATTCGTTCTCAACAGCAATTTTGTATGCATTCATTGTGTTTTCGTAGCCTGCAAAAGCAGATACAAGCATAATAAGTGTGCTTTCGGGCAGGTGAAAGTTTGTAATTAAGCCGTCAAGCACCTTAAATTCATATGGGGGATAAATAAAAATTTCTGTGCTTTCAGCGGTTGCCTTAAGCTCGCCGTATTTTGCGGCTACACTCTCTAAAGTTCTGCAGGTGGTTGTGCCTACTGCAATAACTCTACCGCCACGCTGCTTGCAAGCTTTAATTTTGTCAACGGTTTCCTCTGTAAGCTCGTAAAACTCCTTGTGCATCTTGTGGTCGGTAATAATATCCTCCTTAACAGGTCTGAAGGTGCCCAAACCAACATGTAGTGTAACATAAGCAGTGTCAACACCCATGGCTTTGATTTTATCCAGAAGCTCCAAAGTAAAGTGCAGACCTGCAGTAGGAGCCGCCGCCGAACCTATTTCGTTAGAATAAACAGTCTGGTATCTCTCTTTATCTTCAAGCTTTTCAGTAATATAAGGGGGAAGAGGCATCTGACCGATTTTGTCTAAAGCTGAGTAAATGTTTTCTTCACTCTCAAATTTAATAATTCTTATGCCTTCGTCAATAATGTCAACAATCTCGCCCTGCAAAATTTTAGCAAAATCAAAACGTGCACCTATTTTAGCTTTTTTGCCGGGTTTAACTAAAGTTTCCCAGCAATTATTTTCTACTTGCTTTAATAAAAGAAACTCAACCTCAGCACCTGTATCTTCCTTTTTGCCGAAGATACGTGCCGGAATAACCCTTGAGTCATTCATAACAAGCAGGTCGCCCTCTTTTAAAAAGTCACAAATATCAAAGAAATGCTGATGCTTAATTTCGCCTGTAACCTTGTCCACAACAAGCATTTTAGAGCTGTCACGTTGTGTAAGAGGCGTCTGAGCAATGAGCCTTTCAGGTAAATCATAGTAAAAATCGCTTTTTTTCATAAAAAAATCTTCCTTAGAAATGAATTCTTAATAAATATGTATTTTTTTGCGTTCATTATTTGACAAGAACGACAGTAAATGTTATATTAATAGAATAGTGGGTAATAATTTGCTGTTACAAATTTAGCCTAACAATACTATAATATAATATTTCGAAGAAAAACACAAGGTTTTCTTCACTTATTAGGAGGATATTATGAAGAAATACAAAGTTGGTATCATCGGTGCAACAGGTATGGTTGGCCAGAGATTTATTCTTTTACTTGCTGACCACCCTTGGTTTGATGTTGTTTGCTTAGCAGCAAGCCCCAGAAGTGCAGGCAAAGCTTACGCCGAGTGTGTAGGCGAGCGCTGGGTTATGACATCTCCCATTCCTGAGAAGATTGCAGATATGGTTATCATGGATGCATCAAATGTTGAAGAGGTTGCATCTAAGGTTGACTTCTGCTTCTGTGCTGTTGATATGAAAAAGGACGAAATTCGTGCTTTAGAGGAAGCTTATGCTAAAGCAGAGTGTCCCATTATCTCTAACAATTCCGCTAACCGTCTCGTTGACGATATTCCTATGATTATCCCCGAGATTAACGATGATCATGCTGAGATTATCGAGGCTCAGAAGAAACGCCTTGGTACAAAACGCGGCTTTATAGCAGTTAAATCCAACTGCTCTCTCCAGAGCTACGTTCCTGCTATCCATCCCTTAATGCAGTTTGGTGTAGATAAGGTTCTTGCTTGCACATATCAGGCTATTTCCGGTGCTGGTAAAACTTTCGAGCGTTGGCCCGAAATGGTAGATAACCTCATTCCTTACATCGGCGGCGAGGAAGAAAAGTCTGAAGTTGAGCCTCTCAAAATTTGGGGTAAGGTAGAAGACGGCAAAATCGTTCCCACTGATGATATTAAGATTACATCACAGTGCTTCCGTGTTCCTGTTTCCGACGGTCACACAGCAGCAGTTTTCGTTTCCTTTAAAGATGCCGATAAGAAGCCTTCTATTGAAGAAATCAAGAAGGCATGGGCAGAGTACGCAGGTGCTGCTCAGAAGTTAGAGCTTCCTTCAGCTCCCAAGCAGTTCCTCCATTACTTTGAAGAGCCCTCTGAGCCTCAGATTAAATCTGCAAGAATGCTCGAGAACGGTATGGCTATTTCTATCGGCAGACTCAGAGAAGACAGCCAGTACGATTACAAGTTTGTATGTATGTCTCACAATACCCTTCGCGGTGCAGCAGGCGGCGGCGTTTTACTTGCTGAGCTTTTAGCTGCAAAGGGTTACTTTGACTAATATTTTTTAGAATTTTCACATAATTATTAACGGAGGTAATTAGTATGAAAACCCCTATTTTCACAGGTTCAGGTGTTGCAATTGTAACTCCTATGAATTCTGACGGAAGCGTTAATTATAATGTGTTTGATGAGCTTATCGAGTTTCAGATTGCCAACGGTACCGATGCTATTATTGCTTGCGGTACTACGGGCGAGTCTGCAACTCTCTCCGAAAAGGAGCATTGCGAGGTTTTAGAGCATGTATCTAAGCGTGTAAACGGCAGAATTCCCGTTATCGCCGGTGCAGGCAGTAACGACACTGCTACTGCTATTGCACTTTCTAAGGCTGCTCAGAGCTATGGTGCTGACGCTATCCTTTCTGTTACACCTTATTATAACAAGACTTCTCAGGCAGGTTTAATTCGTCATTTTATGACAATTGCCGACAGCGTTGACATTCCTGTTATTCTTTACAACGTTCCCTCACGTACAGGCTGTAACATCAAGCCCGAAACCTACGCAGAGCTTTCAAAACACGACAATATTGTTGCTACAAAAGAAGCTAACGGCGATATTTCCTCCGTATCAAAGACACTTTCTCTTTGCGGAGATAGTCTTGCTGTTTACTCAGGCAACGACGACCAGACAGTTCCTTTTATGTCTTTGGGTGCTTTGGGCGTAATTTCTGTATTTGCTAACATATGTCCTCAGCAGATGCATGATATTTGTCAGCTTTGTCTTGACAATAACTTCCAGGAGGCTTCCAAGCTTAACTTTAAGTATATCGAGCTTATGGATATGCTTTTCAGTGACGTTAACCCCATCCCTGTAAAAACTGCAATGAACCTTTTCGGATTTGATTGTGGCGAGTGCAGACTTCCCTTGGTACCCATGAGCTATCACGGCTACCACGATTTAAAGGACTGCCTTAACAAGTACGATCTTATCGGTAAGTACAAGAAATAATAGAGTTTATGAGTTTAAGCGTGCAGGGGAGTACCTTAGCACGCTTAACTTTTAATAAGGAGTGTAAAAAATGACGAATATTCTCATTTGCGGCAGTTCGGGCAAGATGGGCAAGGCTGTTTTTGAAGCAGTAGAACGTACTGAAGGTGTAGAGGTTCTCTGCGGTGTAGATGCATTTTCAAAAGGCGATTTAAGCTTCTGTGAATATAAGAGTTTTGAAGAAGTTAAAGAAATCCCTGACGTTATAGTTGATTTCTCAAACCCTGTTAACCTTGACTCAATGTATGATTTCTGCGTTAAGAACTCTGTTCCTGCAGTAATCTGTACTACAGGTTATTCCGCAGAGCAGGTCAAAAAAATCAATGAGCTTTCTAAGTTTGTTCCTGTTTTCTATTCGGGTAATATGTCTTTAGGTGTTAATCTTCTTATCGAGCTTTCCAAGAAAGCCACGGCGGTTTTCGGCTCTGCTTTTGATATAGAAATTGTCGAGAAGCACCACAATCAGAAAATTGACGCTCCCTCGGGTACAGCCTTGATGATTGCCGATGCAATTTCTTCTGTTATGGAGGAAGAGCCTCAGTACGTATACGACCGACATTCCTACAGAGCCAAGAGAAAGTCAAATGAAATCGGCATACACGCAGTTCGCGGCGGCACAATCGTAGGCGAGCATAGTGTTATTTTTGCAGGTAACGACGAAGTACTGACCCTTACACATCAGGCACAGAGCAAATCTCTGTTTGCAACAGGAGCCGTAAGTGCCGCTAAGTTTATATGCGGCAAAGAACCTAAAATGTACAGCATGAGCGATATGCTTGCTTAATATAACTGATTTTTAACTTAACACCTCATAATTTAAGGCATAGTATGTATTGACTAAGTCTAAAATTATGAGGTGTTTTATATGAATGAAAATAAACTTATCCTATTGCAAAGTATTACCTACGCAACTAAAGCAAGAAATCTTCTTCTAAAATTCGGAATTCACTCTGATATTGTAAAAACTCCTAAAACAACAGGTCAGAGCACCTGCGGATACAGCCTTTCCGTACCATATAAATTTGCTGATGCAATAAATATACTTTCTACTAACGGTTTTAAAATATTGGGAACAGGGGATAGTGATGTCCTTTGATATATCTTGACAATGCCGCTACTACCTATCCAAAGCCGCAAAGCGTAATTCTTGCATCTAATGATGCTGTTCGCAACTGTGCAAACCCCGGAAGGTCCGGCTATAAGCTTGCAATTAATGCCTCTGATAAAATCTTTAACTGCAGACAGAAGGCGGCTGATTTTTTTAATCTAAAAAATGTTGAAAATTGTATTCTGACACCATCCTGTACAGTTTCCCTTAATACTGTAATTTACGGTACTCTCAAAAAAGGTGACCATGTGGTCATATCCTCTTTAGAGCATAATTCTGTACTGCGTCCTATAAAAAGGCTAAGCAAAATGGGCGTTATAACTTATGATATTGCCGAAGTTTTTTGTGGTGATGATGACAGCACAGTTGATTCTTTTCGCAGATGTATGAACGATAAAACCAAGCTTGTAATATGTACGCAAGCATCAAATGTTTTTGGTATAAGGCTTCCTGTTGATCGTATTGCTGCGCTTTGTAAATACTACGGCGTGCTATTTTGCCTTGACTGTGCACAAAGTGCAGGTTTGGTTCCTATTGATATAACCGATATAGCTGCTGACTTTCTCTGTGTTCCGGGCCATAAAGGCTTATACGGACCTATGGGTACAGGCTTGCTTTTAATAAATACCGACAAAATCCCCGAGTCTCTGTATCAGGGCGGGACGGGTTCCTCTGCACTTGATTTTAACGAGCCCCAGCTTCTTCCCGATAAATTCGAGTCGGGAACAGTTAATCTTTCGGGTTTTGCAGGTCTTTCGAAAGGAATAGACTTTGTAAGGCAGAAAACTCCCGAGGTTATCTATAATCACGAAATGAAGCTTATCAGATTCGCTTTTCAAAGCCTTAAAACAATTAGCGGTGTTAAGCTTTATACCGATTTACCTGATAGTAAGCATTTTGTACCTCTTTTATCCTTCAATGTATCAGACAAGGACCCGAATACTGTAGCCTCAATACTCGATAAAAGCTTTGGTATTTGTGTGCGTTCAGGTTTCCATTGCAGTCCAATTGCACACAAGTATATGAGCACCGATGATATGGGTACCGTAAGGATTTGTCCCTCGGTGTTTACCTCTGAAAAGGATATTAAAAGCTTTATAAATGCCATATATTTGATTTCTAAGAACAAAAAATAACAAATTAATATTGCAATCCTTCTTTTAAAATGATACACTTATTATGTAAAGTTTTACGGAGGATGTAGTATGCAGATTATTGCTGAATGGTTTAATAATTTTATAGCATTAATGAGTACCTTCAGATTCAACGACTTAATCGATATTTTGTTGATATCTGTGCTTATTTACAGTGTTTTAAAGCTTATTCGAGACACCAGGGCCGAGCAGCTCTTAAAGGGGTTGCTGTTCATTTTTGTAATTTATGTTTTCGCTATGGTGCTTGATTTGATGATGGTCACCACCATTATCAAGGTTGTGTTCGAATCGGCGGTTGTCCTTATTGTTATTGTATTCCAGCCGGAAATCAGAAAAGCTTTGGAGCAATTAGGCAGAAGCAAATTCGCAAAAACCTACAAGATGATTTTTCAGGGCGGTCTTATTTCTGACGCAGAACGTGAAGATATTTATAAATCTATTGTTGATGTTGCGGATGCCGCAACACTTTTCAGCCATACTAAAACAGGGGCACTCTTCGTATTCGAACGAGAAACCCACCTTACCGATATTGCTGCAACAGGTACCGAGCTTAATGCACTTACCTCTACTGCGATTTTCGGCAACTTGTTTTTTAATAAAGCACCCCTTCATGATGGCGCTTGTATTATTCGACAAGGTAAGGTTTATGCCGCAGGCTGTATTTTGCCTCTTAACAGCAACGAAATCCGCTACACAGGCGTAGGTACACGCCATAGAGCCGCCTTAGGTGTTTCTGAGGTTTCTGATGCAGTAGTTGTAGTTGTTTCTGAGGAAACAGGCATAATTTCAATTGCTGTAGACGGTGTTCTAAAACGTGACTTCGAACGCGACAAGCTTATAAGTACTCTGCAGGAGCTTCTCATTCCGGAGGAACCCGACAAACCCACCCAGAGGCTTAAAAAGGTTGCTAAAAGGAGGTCGAAGAAAGATGAAGAATAAATCTCTTTTCAGCCGATTTTTAACCAACAAAAAGGTATTATTTATTGCTTCGGTGGTTTTTGCTTTTATTTTCTGGATTCTTACAGCCGATAATATTACTAAAACCTTTACAGAAGTGCCCGTTAAGTATAATCTGCCCGAGTCAGTATCGCAGGAGCTTGAAATTTTCAGTGCCAGCGACGAGTTTGTGTCGGTTACCGTTGACGGCAAGCGCGTTGCCGTAGACGCCTTAAGTGTAGAAAATTTCTTAGCTACAGTTGACCTTTCTGACGTTACCGAAGCAGGAGAGAAGAGCTTTAACGTAAACGTTAAATGCTCCGAAAATTTAAATCTTGACATTTCAAAAGTAGAGCCTTCGAATATTACCCTGATGATTGACCGCCCTATGACTAAAACCGTAAAGCTTAAATATGACTTTACCTATAGTCCGGAAGGCTATTATGTAGATAATAATGTTCCCGATACTGTTGAGGTTTCGGGTCCCGAAAGCTATGTAAATCAAGTGAAATGTGCCTATATAAGCGGTAACGTAACCTCTCATAATGCAACTACCGTAACCAACAACTATAAAATTGTTCTCTATGACAATGAAAATCCCCATAGTGTTGATGCAAACGTTATCAATAACGAGTATCTGAAGCTAAGCTATAATAACGTTGACGTAACCTTCAAATATCTGGTGCTTAAGGAAAATGTGCCTTTCTCGGTTATAACCGAAGAGGGAATAGAAATATCTGATTTGTATTTTTCAACAAGTCCCAACAGCTTAACTGTTGCAGTCCCCGAATCTGCACTTGATGAAAACGGCGAATTTAAGTCGATTCCCATTAATATAGGCAGGCTTTCACAGTATAAAACTGATATTTATCATTTGACTACACCCTTAAGCGACGTTATCGGAAATGATATTGTAAACAAGACCGACGGTATCGAAAAGGTAGGCTTAAGGCTTGATTTTTCTGCTCTCAGCTCAGAGACCATCGAAGTTCCTGCATCACGCTGTGTTGTTAAGAACTTACCCGACGGCTATACCTACAATACTCCCGATAAATTCAGCATAGTTGTTATCGGAACCAAGTCAGCTCTTAATAACGTTGACCCCGAAAAGGTAGATGTTGTTTTTGATTTTGAATCGGTTATCCCTTCTGACGATAAATATGTTGATGTACCTGTTGCCGTTAACCTTAATGTTGAGGGCTTTTGTTGGTGCTATCGCGAGTCACAGACCTCAAGCGTATTGCTTAGTGCCGAGTAAACTGTTAAGCCACAGAGTTTTATGCTCTGTGGCTTTTTGTCAGGTGATATTATGAATAATAAAAACAAAGATTTATTTATACGTCTTGTGCGTGAAAGCGACGCCGAAGCTTTGTCGCAGATTTATAAGCCATATGTAGAAAGAACTGCTGTATCTTTCGAGTATGTTGCCCCCGATACTGAAAAATTCAGAAACAGAATCAAAGAGAAAATTGCTGAATATCCCTTTATTGTTGCGGTTTACAAGGATGAAGTTGCAGGGTATGCTTATGCATCAACCTTTATGCCGAGACCCGCCTACAAGCATTCCGTCGAAACTACTGTTTATATCAACGAAAAATATCATGGGAAGGGAATAGGCAAAAATCTATACCTTGCCCTCGAAAAACTTTTAAAGCTGCAGAATGTACTCAGCCTTAATGCTTGTATTGCTTGTGCAGACGTACCGGATGAAACATTAAATAATAATTCAATGCTTTTTCACGGCAGAATGGGCTACAGATATGTAGGCAGGTTTAACGCTGCAGGATACAAGTTTAACAGATTTTACGATATGATTTGGATGGAAAAGCTAATTTCAGAGCCGAATACGCCTTTTGCCGATTATGTGCCTTTTTGCTCTGTTTTAAAAGAAGCCGAGGATATATTGTCGGAATTTAATTTATGTTTATAACAAAACTGTAAACTAAAGTAACAGCATACCTCTTGCAATGCTTACCTTTTAAGTGGTATACTATAATAAATAGTTATGCCTAAGTTGCTGATTTGACAGGAGATGATTTGAGTGTCATTATGTATTGGTTGCATGCGTGAAATCGCAGATAACGTAATATGTCCTCATTGTTCATTTGATAATACCAAGCATCAGTCTTCACCTTTGCTTCCTTACGGTACAGTTCTTGAAAAACGCTATATAATCGGTAAGGAAGTAGAAATCAACAGCGAGAGCACACGCTACATCGCTTTTGACCGCGAAAAGGCTGACCGTGTTTACATACGTGAATTTTTGCCTGCTGGCTATATTTCTCGTGAGCCTATGAAGGCTAAGGTGAGCGTTGATGCATCGCGTGCTGAAATGTACGAAAAGCTTCTTGATGACTTCGAGAAGATGTTTACCTTCTTATCTACAATTTCAGATATGTCTGCAATGAATGAGATTTTAAGTATCTTTCGTGCAAACAATACCTGCTACGTAGTTGAAAAATGCGAAGAAATTATTTCTTTTGAAGAATATATTTCGCACAAGAGCGGTCATATCGAGTGGGAGGATGCAAGACCTCTCTTTATGCCTGTAATATCTCTTCTTGAAACATTACACAAAAACGGATACGGTCACTACGCTGTATCTCCTTCTAATATATATATTACTCGCTCCGGCAAAGCTGTACTTTTCGGTTTTGCTTCAGCCTATGCCAGAAAGAAAGGCTCTGTTTTAAAGCCTCAGCTTGTTTCTGGTTGTGCGGCTCCCGAGCAGTACGAGAACAATTTTCCTATTGATGCTATTACCGATATTTACGGTTTTATGGCTACACTTTTCTTTGCACTTACAGGAAGCTTGCCTGCAAACGCCAACGAGCGTTTGACCAATGGCGTACTTCTTATGAGCACTACTACCGTTAAACGTTTACCGCCTCACGTTGTAACTGCTCTTGCCAGTGGCTTACAAGTTAAGCGAGAAAACCGAATTACTGATTTTATAGAGCTTAGAAGCCAACTTTCTGTAGCTCCTGCGGTTAAGGCTATTCAGGATGAAATTAGCCGTACCGCAAGTATGGCAAACGTTTCAAAGCCTAAGAAAAAGCGTCATGGCATGTCTCCGCTTTCAGTGGGTATTATTGTTTTGGTTGTAGCTTTGGCTGTCTTTATGGCAATCGGATTTGCTATTTTAGGTGCAATGTATCCCGATGTACCCGATAATACTGACCCTTCGGGGGCATCTGCTTCTGTAGAGACTAATCCGCCTCCTGTTACCGAAGTAGGTTGGACAGGTCCAACTATTGAAGATTATCAGGGTCAGGATTATGAAACTGTAAGTAAATATCTTTTGCAGGAGTATAACATCTCTACGTATATGCAGTCATATTCCGACTCTCGTGATGGCTATAGTGACGAAATTGACAAGGGATGTATTATTTCGCAGAACCTTGCAGTGGGTACACCAATAGATACTGAAAGCGGTATGATTATTGTGTTTAAGGTAAGCCGCGGCTCTCTTGAGGTTGAGCTTCCAAATGTTGAGGATATGAGCCTTAGTGCCGCTGCTACAAAGCTTGCCAATATGGGATTTACTGTCTATGAGGATCCCACAGGTAAGCCCAGTGAAAAGGTAGCAAAGGGCAATGTAATCGGATATCGCGATTATGAAGCAGGTGACGAGGTTACTCCTAATACCGAGATTTATCTTGTGTTAAGCTTAGGTAACGTATCTACCGAGCCTGGTACCGCAGAATAAACAAAGGTGGGATTTATTCCCACCTTTTTGTAAATCAGTTTATCTTGATTTTGACTTTAACTTGCTTTCTGCGTGCTGAATCAGGTTAAACAGCGAGCTTGAAAGCTTAGGATAGTCCTCGGTTATGTTTTCGGACGAGTATTTAATTTCGCTAAGCTTTTCGATATATTCATTTTCGCTATTTAAGTCTGTTGATGCTTCGAATCTTGTAGAGTAAACTTTCATTTGTGCTTCCGAGTATCCCTGATAGGTTGCCTTAGGAATAGCAAACATACTCTGGTTATTTTCTGAGCTTGCCGAGTAAAGTGTTCTGAAAACCTTGTATAAAGCAAGCATCAGGTAGTTTGATATGTTAGCAGTCAGGGCCTTGCTGTTGGCTTTAATAAGCATATCGTAAATTACCGTCAATGAGTTTGAAAGTATCTTTTTGTTGAGCAAAGGAACAAGCGAAGCTTTGCCGGCAGCCGACTCAATACTATCTTCGGTGTCGGGTATATCCTCGAACCTCAGCATTGCTCCCGAACGCTCGGGCGTCCTGCCTAAAAGGAAGTCGCAGGAAACTGAGTAGTAATCAGAAACTTTAATTAAAAAGTCAAGTCCGCATTCACGTATTCCTTTTTCGTAATGTGAAAGAAGTGCCTGAGAAATTCCTAAATCCTCGGCAACCTGCTTCTGAGAATATTTCTTTTCTTTTCTCAGCATTGTTATTATTCTCGGAAAATCCTTGTTCATATTATCAGCTCACTTTCTATACTTATAGTATATTATTTATTTTACTAATTGTAAATACAAAATAGGAGGAATTTTATGAAATCCTATACTATTCACTTTATCCGCCATGGAGATATTGCCGAAACAAAAAGCGGTGCTTACATAGGTGTTACCGATGTTTCTCTTTCAGAAAAGGGCAGACAGGAGCTAATTGAGCTTGATAAAAACTATCGCTATCCTTTTGCACCCGTGCTTTTTTCGAGTCCCCTTAAGCGTTGCATCGAAACCTGCGAAATTATTTATCCCGATAAAACTCCTATTACTGTTGACGAGCTTTCAGAAATCAACTTTGGCTTGTGGGAAGGAAAAACCGCCGACGAGCTTAAAGATAACGTGGATTTTAACAAATGGCTTTCAGGTGACACTTCAGTAAAACCGCCCGAGGGCGAAAGCAGTGCAGACTTTACCCGCAGAGTTTGTCTTATGTTCCAGAAAATTGTTGAGGGACTTGTATCTACAGGTCACACCGAGGCGGTAATTGTCACTCATGGCGGTGTAATTATGACTTTAATGGCTGTTTACGGCTTGCCTCAGGCAAAACCTTTTGAATGGGCTTGTGATTCTGGTTGCGGCTACTCTATAAGAGTTACGCCTATGCTTTGGCAAAGGGATAAAGTCAGCGAGGTATTTCAAATTTTGCCTATAGTTGTTGAGGAATGAATATGAAGCTTTTGTTTGATATGCATACTCATATCCTGCCACGTGTTGACGATGGTGCAAAAAGTATTGAGGAAAGCTTAATTCTTATTAACAGGCTTCGACGTGCAGGAGTTACAGACATCTGTCTTACACCGCATTACTACACTCATAAAGAAAGTTTGTCTGATTTTGTTAATCGAAGAAATAAGGCTTTTGCAGAGCTTAGTTCTTATGTAAATGGTGATGTCAGCCTTCATTTAGGTGCTGAAGTTTTTGTTACAAAATATCTGTTTTCAAATGATGAGGATTTAAAATCAGTATGCTATAGTGGTACAAAATGTATGCTTACCGAATTCCCTTATTCTTCAACCTTCGAGGGTGAATCTATGGTGCTTATGAATAAGCTTATAAGCAATTACGATATTACTCCTGTGCTTGCTCATGTTGAGCGATACCCTTACCTTTTAAAGCATCCCGGCAAGATTGAAGAGCTTATTGATATGGGTATAATTATTCAGTCAAATGCTTGTTCGTTTACTGAATTCCCTTTGAAACTAAAGCTTACAAAGCTTCTCAGAAATGGATATATCGGCGTTATCGGCAGTGATACACATTCCTTAAGCCGTAATTCGCCCGATGCTTTTTCTTTACTTAACGAGCATATATCAAAAAAGCTTAATCAAAGCATAATTTCAGATATCAATACTCTTAGCGGCGAAATATTAAATCTAACACAAACCTCTCTGTAAATTACGCAGAGAGGTTTTTCTATGATAAATTTTGCAAAATATATTTTTAAATCCTGCAAAAATCATTGAATTTTGTGGCATATTATGATAAAATAAATCGATTATGAAATTCTCGAAGAAGGTTATATTATGGTAACACATCTTTTAGGGCGAATAGATATGAAGCTTTCATCTATGTCCAAAGGGCAGAAGCTGATTGCTCATTTTATAGAACAACATTACGACCAAGCGGCGTTTCTTACTGCAAGCAAGCTTGGCGAGCTTGTAGGTGTCAGTGAAAGTACAGTTGTGCGTTTTGCCACAGAAATAGGCTACAGCGGTTATCCTGAGCTTCAAAAAGCAATGCAGGAAATGATTAAGGACAAGCTTACCTCTGTTCAGCGAATAGACGTAACAGCCGCCAAAATTGAGAACAATGACGTTCTGGGTACTGTTTTAAATCAGGATATCCAGAAAATCCGTCACACTATCGAGGAAACGTCGCGAGAGGACTTTAAGCGAGCTGTAAATTCTATTATTAACGCAGAGCATATTTACATTTACGGTGCTCGCTCTGCATCGGCACTTGCTAACTTTTTAGGTTATTACTTCGGTCTTATTTTTGATAATGTTCATATTATTACAACGGGTAGCCGTAGCGGTGTTTACGAAGGTCTTTTCAGAATTTCTGACAAAGATGCTCTTATCGGTATCAGTTTTCCTCGCTATAGCAGAGTCTCGGTAAACGCTATGAGCTTTGCACACTCCCGCGGTGCATCCACAATTTCTATAACAGATAATATGCTTTCTCCTTTGGTGCCTCACAGTTCGTCGGTGCTTATTGCACGTAGCGATATGGCATCTGTTGTTGATTCCCTGGTGGCTCCTCTATCGCTTATTAACGCACTTATTGTTGCAACTGTTATTGAGAAGAAGGATGACGTAAAAGCTACCTTTGAAGCATTAGAGTCAGTATGGAATGAGCAAGGCGTATACGCAAGCTCAGAGCTTCAGTTTGGCGGTGACAAGGTATGAGCAGGGTTATCGTCATAGGCGGTGGTCCTGCAGGTCTTATGGCGGCTTCTCAGGCATCTCTTTACGGTAACTCGGTTACTTTACTTGAGAAAAATCCCCGAACAGGCAGAAAGCTGATTATTACAGGTAAGGGCAGGTGTAATATTACCAACGCCTGCGATAATAATACCTTTATTTCAAATGTTATTTCAAACCCCCGATTTTTGTATTCAGCCATAAATGGCTTTGATACCTCAGACACAATTAACTTTTTCAACTCCTTAGGCGTTGATACAAAGGTAGAACGCGGAAACAGGGTGTTTCCGGTAAGTGACAAGGCTATGGATGTAGCCGACGCAATGCTAAGCTTTGCAAAAAATTCGGGATTAAAAATAGTCTGCCATACTTCGGTAGCTTCGCTTATTATCGAAAATAATACCGTAAAAGGTGTAAATGATGCAAACGGCAAAAAGTATTTTGCAGATGCCGTAATTATTGCCACCGGCGGTAAAAGCTACCCTTTAACAGGCTCAACAGGCGACGGATACAGACTTGCCGAAACAGCAGGGCATACGGTTACTGAAATAATACCATCCCTTGTTCCGTTAACAATAAAGGGTAACGAGTGTAAATTTATGCAAGGTCTGTCGCTTCGTAATATATCCGTTTCTGTTACCGATAACGGCAAAAATATATTCGAGGATTTCGGTGAGCTTGTGTTTACTCACTATGGTGTAAGCGGTCCTGTGATTTTAAGTGCCAGCTCTCACCTGAAAGATTATGAAAATAAAAGTTATAAGCTATGTATAGATTTAAAGCCTGCCCTTGACTTTGATACTCTTGACAAGAGAATTATAAGAGATTTCGAAAAGTTTAACCTTAAAGAGGTAGGTAATTCGCTAAGCGAGCTTTTACCATCAAAGCTTATTCCTGTTGTTCTCAGCAGATGGGGAATAGACAAAGCTACTCGTTGTAATTCTGTTACTAAAGAACAGCGAAAAGCTTTAGCGTCAATTTTAAAGAACCTTGAGTTTGAAATCACAGGAACAAGACCTATTGACGAAGCTATCGTTACCCGAGGCGGCGTAAAGGTTTCCGAGATTAATCCAAAAACTATGGAAAGCAAACTCTGCATAGGTCTCTATTTTTGCGGAGAGGTTATGGATGTTGACGCCTATACAGGCGGTTTTAATTTACAGATTGCATTTTCTACCGGTTACTTAGCCGGACAATTATTATGATTTACGGAGGAGTTAATTATGTCTATTGCAGTTGCTATTGACGGTCCTGCAGGTGCAGGTAAGTCTACCATTGCCAGAGCCGCCGCGGCTTCTCTTGGCTTTATTTATGTTGATACCGGTGCTCTTTACCGTTCAATCGGCTTAAATGCCTTAAGAAAGGGCGTTGACCTTGCTGATTCGACCGCTATCGAAAAAAGCTTAGAGGGTCTTGAGGTTGAGCTTTCTTTTGATGATAATGGTGCACAGATTGTTCTTTTAAACGGCGAAGATGTTTCTTCACTTATCCGCACTCCCGAGGTTTCAATGTCTGCCTCAAAGGTTTCGGCTGTTCCTGCCGTTCGTGCATTTCTTTTGGACTTACAGCGTAATATGGCAAAAACTCAGAGTGTTATTATGGACGGCAGAGATATCGGCACTGTCGTGCTTCCCGATGCTCAGGTTAAAATTTTCCTTACTGCTTCCCCTGAAATTCGAGCAAAACGCCGTTATGATGAGCTTATCGAAAAAGGTCAGGATGTAAAGTACGAGGATGTTTTAGCCGACGTTATAGAGCGTGACTACAACGACTCTCACCGCGAAATTGCACCCTTAAAGCCTGCCGATGACTCTAAGCTTGCTGATACTTCAGGCCTTACACTTGAAGAGTCTATCGAGCTTATAATTAATATAATTAAGGAGAATACAAAGTGAGTAAAGCATTTTATTCCGTTTTAGTTTTTATCCTTAGATTTCCCTTGTTTTTAATTTTCAGATATAAGCATATCAATAAAAACAATATTCCCAAAGAGGGCAGATACATCATCGCCAGCAACCATATTTCAGGTCCTGACTGCATTTTTGTAGGTCTTGGTCAGAAGCGTTATATCCGCTTTATGGCTAAGGCGGAGCTTTTTGAGAATAAATTTCTCAACTGGTTCTTTACAAAAATGGGTGCTTTTGCAGTTAACCGCGGTAAAGGCGACACAGGTGCTATCAACAATGCTAAGGAAATGATTGAAAACGGCGAAACCTTGGGCATTTTTATTGAAGGTACCCGTTCAAAAACAGGCGAATTCTTAAAGCCTAAAAGCGGTGCGGTTATGCTTGCACACCAGATGAATTGTAAAATCATTCCCTGTGCAATCAGCTGTAAGGGATTAAAGCCCAGCTTCTGGAGGCGTAAATACGTTCACTTTGGTGAGCCTGTAACCGTAGAGGAATTAGGTATCACAAAAGCTTCTCCCAGAGAATACAGAGATGGTTCCCGTAAGCTTATGGATATTATCGCAGAGCTTAGAAAGCAGGACATCGGATGATTATTAAGCTTGCAGAAACAGCAGGATTTTGCTTTGGTGTGAATCGTGCCATTGATATGGTAGAAAGTCTTTTAAGCTCAGGTAAAAAGGTTTGCACACTTGGCCCTATAATTAATAATTCCGAGGTTGTTAATGACCTTGCAAGCCGCGGTGCTCCTTTTGTGGATTCACCCGAAGAGGTAGACACTGACACAATGCTTGTTATTCGTTCTCATGGTGTGGCTGAATCCGTAATTAAAAAAATCGAAGAGCTTAAAATTGAATATACAGACGCAACTTGTCCCTTCGTACGCAAAATACATAAAATTGTAAAAGAAGCTGGCGAAAAGGGAAGTACAGTTATTATTGCAGGTGACAGCAACCATCCCGAGGTTAAGGGTATAATAGGTCATACAAACAGCGAGACGTATACCTTTAAAAATGAAGCAGAGCTTTCAGAACTTCTCGCTATAATTCCGATGGAGAAATTAGAAAACTCTTCTTTTGTAGCTCAAACAACTTTTGACCAAAAAGAATGGAAAAAATGTCTTAAATTAATAAAAAAAGTCTGTACAAATGCAAAAATATTTGATACAATATGTAGTGCTACGCACAGTAGACAGGCGGAGGCCGAAAATCTGGCAAAGTCCTCAGACCAGATGATAATAATTGGTGACACTAAAAGCTCCAATACCTCAAAGCTTTTTGAGATAGCAAGGCGTAACTGTCCCGACACATTATGGATTCAGACTGCAGATGACCTTTTGACGGAAAGACTAAGCAATGCCCGTTTAATTGGCGTAACTGCCGGTGCATCAACTCCGGCAAGGATTATAAAGGAGGTACTGGATAAAATGGAAGAAATGACCAAATCCGGTGTAACAAA
>JAFUPE010000038.1 GCA_017481395.1 Ruminococcus sp.
AAAAGTATGCCATAATACACCTCGGATTGTGTGATCAAGCAAAAATTTTACTGCTTACACAAGACCTTAATTGAATCGCTGTGAAGTCACAAAATAAAATTTTCATTGAAAACTTGCGGCCAAGCAGTGGGTGACAATTCATAAGGCTCTTGTCTTAGGGCACTTAAGCCGCTTATGCGGTATGCACAGAACTTTTACTTTGTATGTGCCCGGAATAAGGAGGACAAATTTGATAAAAGCATTCAAAAGATCGACTGCTGTTTTATCCTTAGCTCTTGTAATCGCACTTGCAATTACACCTTGCCTCATTTGTTTTCTTGCAAACAATGACGTAGCGGCAGCTAACGAATCTAACAGCCGACCCGAAGGAAGCATTCAGCTTGTAACCAAGACTTATAAGGAAGACCAGATTCTTTCTTCAAAGCAGGACGAGGAGTCCTTTTCCAGAGCTCAGGCGTTTGACCTTGCTAAAAAGGCAACCGCAAAAGCAGTAACTGAGCTTGAGGAACAAAAAGAGTCAGGCGAAGCAGTTCTCTGTGCAACAGAGAGTAAGGATTTTCTGCTTCAGATTGATAATCCTGACACATCCTATGTAAGCTATAGCGTAGAGCTTTCTGATTATGACAGAGATGTTCTCGAGCACCTTGTAATGGGTGAAGCAGGCGGACAGGGATTTATCGGTTGCTGTCTTGTTGCTCAGGCAATCAAAGACACAATGATTACCGACGGATATCCCTCAGTTGACGCAGTAAGAACCGGTAACGGTTATTCAGCTTCGCTCAATAATGTTCCCAACCAAGATGTATTAGACGCTATCGAGTTTGTATTCGATAACGGCGGTGCCGCTGTTCAGCATAGGGTAATTTACTTCTACGCACCTAACGTATGCGAAAGCGCATTCCACGAGTCACAGAATTATGTGGTAAGCCATGGCGGCCACAAATTCTTTGACAGATGGTAAATTTTTCTTATATCACCAATCAATCCTGAAACGCTCTTCTGAGAAAGAAGGGCGTTTCTTCTTTATACTTAAAAAATGTCAAAAAAATCCTTAAAAACCCTTGACTTTACCTTAGTTTTTTGGTATCATACTAAGGCATTACGCACGGTGGGTTGCTCTAAAGGTGTAGCTTGTGACATTCGGGCTATCTAAAAAGGGTAAATTTCAAAGCTCATCGGAGTTTTTAACCTAAGGAGGAAAATAAAATGTCAGTAGTATCTATGAAGCAGCTTCTCGAAGCAGGTGTTCACTTCGGTCATCAGACAAGAAGATGGAACCCCAAGATGGCAGAGTACATTTTCACAGAGAGAAACGGTATCTATATCATCGACCTTCAGAAGACTGTAAAGAAGCTTGAAGAAGCTTACAACTTTATCCGTGACATCAGCGTTGAGGGCAAGTCCGTTCTCTTCGTAGGCACAAAGAAGCAGGCTATGGACAGCGTTAAGGAAGAGGCAGAGCGTGCAGGTGCTTACTATGTAAACGCTCGTTGGCTCGGCGGTATGCTTCCAAACTTCACAACAATCCGTCGCAGAATCGGCAGACTCAACCAGCTTAAGGCTATGGAGGCTGACGGCACATTTGATATGCTTCCCAAGAAGGAAGTTATCAAGCTCAAGCTCGAAATCGAGAAGCTCGAGAAGTTCCTCGGCGGTATCAAGGATATGGAGAAGATGCCCGGTGCACTCTTCATCGTAGATCCCAGAAAAGAAAAGATTGCTGTTTTAGAGGCAAAGAAGCTCGGTATTCCCGTAGTTGCTATTGTTGATACAAACTGCGATCCTGACGAGATTGACTATGTAATTCCCGGCAATGATGATGCTATTCGTGCTGTTAAGCTTATCACAGGTGCAATGGCTTCCGCTATCATCGAAGGCAGAGAGGGCCAGATGGGTGCCGCTGCAGTTGTTGAGGACGAGGCTGAAGCTGAGGCAGAGGCTTAATCTCTTAATTAATTCGTTTACAAATCAAATATATAGAGAGGATTTTAGATTATGAGTTTTACAGCACAGGACGTTAAAGCACTCAGAGAGAAAACAGGCTGCGGTATGATGGACTGCAAAAAGGCTCTTACAGAGGCAAACGGCGACATGGATGCCGCTATTGATTTCCTTCGTGAGCAGGGTCTTGCAAAGCAGGCCAAGAAGGCTTCCAGAATTGCTGCAGAGGGTATTGCTTATGCTCTTACAAACGATACAAACACTTGCGGCGTAGTTATCGAGGTTAACTCCGAGACTGACTTCGTTGCAAAGAACGAAGACTTTAAAAACTTCGTTGATACATGCGCAAAGACAGTTATGGCTCAGAATCCTGCTGACGTTGATGCTCTTAAGGAGTGCAAAGCAGAGGGTACAGAGATGACAGTTGCAGAGCTTTTACAGGAGAAGGTTCTCACAATCGGCGAAAATCTCCAGATTAGAAGATTTGCACGTTTTGAGGCTCCTTGCGTAGGTTACGTACATGCAGGCGGTAAAATCGGCGTTATCGTTACTTTCGATACAGACGTTGATACAACTTCTGACGCATTCGTTGCTTGCGGTAAGGATGTAGCAATGCAGATTGCTGCTCTTAACACACAGTACCTCAATGATGAGTCCGTACCTGCAGAGGTTCTTGAGCACGAGAAGAAGATTATGCGTGAGCAGCTCCTCAATGAGGGCAAGCCTGAGCAGATTATCGAAAAGATTCTTGGCGGTAAGGTTCAGAAGTACTACAAGGAAAACTGCCTTGTTGACCAGGAGTTCGTAAAGAACAACGACCTCACAATTAAAAAGTACGTTGACGGTGTTGCTAAGGAGCTCGGCGGTTCTATCGCTATTACAGGCTTCGTTCGCTATGAAAAGGGCGAAGGCATCGAGAAGCGTCAGGACGACTTCGCAGCAGAAGTTGCTTCCATGGTTAAGTAATTTAACATTTACGTTTATAAAAGCGTCAGGTTTTTGCCTGACGCTTTTTTGTGTAAAAAATGTTGTAAAAAATTATTAAAGATTTGAAAATTACTTTTTTAATTCCTTTACAAAACCTACAAAATGTAGTATTATTAATGTGATTAAATATATGTAATACGAGGTGATTACTTTGCAGGCTAAATATAAGCGTATTTTGCTTAAGCTTTCGGGCGAGTCCCTTGCAGGTGAACAAAAAACAGGTATCGATTTCGATACTGTACTAAAAATCTGCGAGCCCATTAAAAAATGTGTAGAGTTGGGGGTAGAAATCGGCATTGTTGTCGTCGGCGGTAACTTCTGGCGCGGCAGGTCAAGCGGCAAAATGGACAGAACAAGAGCTGACCATATGGGTATGCTGGCTACCTCTATAAATGCCTTAGGTGTGTGCGACGCTTTGGAGCAGTTGGGCGTTGATACCCGCGTTCAGACCGCTATCTCTATGCGTGAAATTGCCGAGCCCTATATCCGCGGCAAGGCATTAAGACACCTTGAAAAGGGAAGAGTAGTTGTTTTTGGTTGCGGTACAGGTAACCCATTCTTCTCTACAGACACAGCGGCAGCACTTAGAGCCGCCGAAATTGAGGCTGACATTATTGTCAAGGCAACTATGGTTGACGGTGTTTACAACTGTGACCCCAAGAAAAATCCCGATGCAATTAAGTACGACAAGCTTACCTTTGACGAGGTTGTAGAAAAACAGCTTGCAGTAATGGACGGTACAGCAGCAACTATGTGTCGAGAAAATGATATCGATATTATGGTGCTTTCGATAGAAAATCCCATGAATATTTACGATGCTGTTTGCGGTTTGCCTGTAGGTACACTTGTTACTAATAAGAATTAAAGGAGAATATCTATGAATACAGTTATTAAGAATGCTGAAGATGCAATGCAGAGACGCATTAACCACCTTGAAAGCGAATACGGCAGAATTAGAGCCGGTAGAGCTAACCCTGCAGTTTTAGACAAATTAGTTGTTGATTATTACGGTGCTCCTACACCTGTAAAGCAGCTTGCCGCTGTTTCAGTAACCGAAGCACGTACGCTTTCAATTCAGCCTTATGATGCTACAGTACTCCGTGCTATAGAGAAGGCTATACAGACCTCTGATATCGGCATTAATCCTCAGAATGACGGCAAGGTTATCCGTCTTATTTTCCCACCTCTTACTGAGGATAAGCGTAAGGAAATCGTTAAGGATGTTTCTAAGCAGGCAGAGGATAGCAAGGTTCAGGTTCGTAACGAACGTAGAGATGCTATCGAAAAGCTTAAGAAGATGAAGAAAAATTCTGAGATTACAGAGGATGACCTTGAAAATGGTCAGGAAAAAATCCAGAAGCTTACAGACAAATTCACAAAAAAAATTGATGAAATTTGTGCTGAAAAGCAGAAGGAAGTAATGGCTATCTGATATGGCTTTATTTTCAAAAAAGAAGGATAAAGAGCAGGCAGAGGTAAGAGTACTGCCTGCTCACATCGGTATAATTATGGACGGTAACGGCCGATGGGCAAAGAAACGTGCCCTGCCTCGCAGTATGGGGCATAAAGCCGGTGCCCAGACCTTTCGCCAAATAACTCGGTACTGTTCCGATATCGGCATCAAGCACCTTACTGTTTACGCCTTTTCTACGGAAAACTGGCGTCGCCCAAAAGAAGAGGTAGACGCCTTGATGAAGCTTTTCGAGGAATATCTTAACGAAGCTTTAAGGGATTTTAAAGACGACACAATCGTCGTTAAGTTTTTAGGCGACAGAACTGCGTTTTCTCCTAAGCTTCAGGCTCTTATAAATGAAAATGAAGAGGAGTCAAAGAACAGGGGAGGTATGGTTTTAAACATTGCCATGAATTATGGCGGCAGAGACGAGCTTGTAACCGCCGCTAAATTAATTGCCCAAAAGGTGTCTGAGGGCGAGCTTTCGGTCGACGATATTGATGCTAAGCTTATTTCCGATTCTATTTATACCGCAGGTCAGCCTGACCCTGACCTTATTATACGCCCAAGCGGAGAATTTAGAATTTCCAACTTCCTCTTGTGGCAGTCGGCTTATGCCGAATATTATATCAGCGATAAACTGTGGCCTGATTTTACTACCGAAGATTTAGACAAGGCAATCGCTGAGTTTTCTACACGAAATCGCAGATACGGCGGTGTGTAATGCACCGCCACATGCTGTGTTAGGAGGCTTTTTTAGTGAAGACAAGATTAATTACAGCAGGTATTGCCGCGGCAATTGCAATCGGTATTATGATTGCCAGCGAATTTATCCCGTGGATAGTTTTTGTTGCTTTGTGCGTTATAGCCTGTATGATGGAATTTGAGTTTTTAACTGCCAAGAGCTTTCATAAGGATTGGCTTATACTTGTGTTAAGCATTCTTTTTGTAGTTTCTTCAGTAATAGTATCAACCACAAATTTCTGGTTTGTACCAATGTATGCCTATACAGTAGTTTTGCTTTTTGCACAAATACTCAGGCATGAAAAGCATTCGATTACAGATATTCTTTTTGTCTATGCAGGTACTCTGTTTATTGGTCTTTCGCTTCTCTGTCTTGCACGACTTGCATGTGCTCAATGGCAGTTTACAAGCTTCTTTATTTGCGTTGCTCTTGTTCCGCCTTGGTTTGCCGACAGTGCCGCATACTTTACTGGCTCAGCTATCGGTAAACACAAGCTTTGCCCCGCAATAAGTCCTAAAAAAACCGTCGAGGGTGCTATTGGCGGTGCTATAGCCTCAATCGTAGGCTCTCAACTTTTAGGCCTTGTGTACCAGTTTATTTTCTATCGCAATGTGCTTATTAATTACCCTGCACTTCTCTTAATCGGAATGTTCAGTGCAGTCGTTTCCGTAATGGGCGACCTTACCTTCTCGCTTATTAAGCGTGAATGTAAAATTAAGGACTACGGCTCTATTATGCCGGGTCATGGCGGTATGCTTGACCGTTTCGACTCTGTTGTATTTACTGTACCCTTTGCACTTTTCATTTCCTATACAATGGGTCTTATCTGGCAGGCGTAATGTTTAGTTCGAAGGTAATAATAAGGAAGATATTATGACAAATACACTTTCTATTTTAGGTTCCACAGGTTCAATTGGCACACAGGCAATCGACGTTGCCCAAAAGCTTAATATGCGTGTTGCAGTTCTTACAGCCAACACAAACGTAAAATTAATTGAGGAGCAAATCAGGCTTTTGAAGCCCGAGCTTGCTGTAATGTATGACGAAGCTTCTGCTAAAGCTCTTAAAATAGCTGTAGCAGATACAAACACCAATGTATTAAGCGGAATGGAAGGACTTTTAGAAGCCTCTTCCATCAGCTCTGCCGACACTGTTTTAAATTCACTTGTTGGTATGATTGGTCTGTTGCCGACACTTACCGCCGCAAAGGCTAAGAAAAATATCGCCCTCGCTAATAAGGAAACCCTTGTTGCAGGCGGCGACCTTGTTATGCGTACTATTAAGGAAAACGGCGTTAAGCTTTTACCTGTTGACTCAGAGCATAGTGCTATTTTTCAGTGCCTGCAAGCTTCACCTAAAGAAGGTATGCTTAAAAGGCTTATCCTCACCGCTTCGGGCGGACCTTTCTTCGGCAAAAGTGAAGAGGAACTTAAAAATGTAACTGTTGCCGAAGCTTTAAATCACCCTAACTGGAGTATGGGTGCTAAAATCACCGTTGACTCCGCTACAATGATGAATAAAGGTCTCGAAGTTATCGAGGCACGTTGGCTTTTTGATGTGGATGCAGATAACATTGACGTTGTTGTTCACCGACAAAGTATTATTCATTCTCTTATTGAATTTGTTGACAATTCTGTCCTTGCTCAGCTTGGACTTCCTGATATGCGTATTCCTATTCAGTACGCTCTTACTTATCCGGACCGTTTCCCATCTCCCGTTAAGCCTCTTAACCTCTGGGAAGTTGGTACCCTTACCTTTGGAAAACCCGACTATGAAACCTTCAAATGCCTTGCTGCTTGCAAGGATGCTCTTAAAATCGGTGGTACGGCACCCGCAATTGCAAATGGTGCAAACGAGGTTGCCAATGAGCTTTTCAGAAAAGGTGAGATTAAGTTTCTTCAAATCGGTGAGCTTGTATCACAATCTATTAAAGAAGTAAAAGCTCAGCCTATTAATAATGTAGAAGATGTACTCGGTGCCGACAAAGCCGCCCGCGACTTTGTTTTGAGCAGAGTTTAATAATTTATTCGGAGATGAACTGTTTGACTGTTTTTACGAATATTCTGACAACTGTCGGTCTTATAATTATCGCAGTTTTACTTTTTGATCTTAATATCTTTTTTCACGAGGGCGGTCACTTTTTAACCGCAAAGCTTTCAGGTATTAAGGTTAACGAATTTGCCCTCGGTATGGGTCCTAAGCTTTTCTCGTTCAAACGCAAGGAAACTGTTTATTCTTTGCGTCTTTTTCCTATAGGCGGATTTTGTGCCATGGAAGGCGAAGACGAAGACTCTGATAACCCACGTGCTTTCAATAATGCCAAAATTCATAAGCGAATGCTGGTTATTATTGCCGGAGCCTTAATGAATATAATCTTAGGTCTTATATTTATGGGTGTTCTTTTATCACCCACGCCTTACTTTACAACTACAACCGTTTCAGATTTCAGCCCTAAGGCTTATAGTGCCAACTCAGGTCTTGAAATTGGCGACAAAATTCTTTCTGTTGACGGGTACAAAGTTAATAATTCAATGGATTTATCCTATGCTCTTTCAACTTTAAAGGTTGCAGATGTAGCAGGTGACGATTTGCAGATTTACAAGCAGGATTGCTGTAACGCACTTTACGATGCGTATGCTAAGCTTGCAAATGACGGCAGGATTACAAGCGATGAAATGAATAATGTTGCTTTTAATTCTGTATGTGAGAGCACGTCAAGAATTAACGCTACTACTGATTTAAAGACAGCCTACGAGGCTTTGGAGCAAGGTGTTATTGATTTAAGCAAGGCTGTTCCTAACGAGTCAATTACCGTTGAGGCTATCGAGGTTAAGGAAAGCCGCCAGCGTTTCCGTACAACCCTTGAGGTAGAACGTCAGGGCGAGAAGTTGACCTTAGAGAATGTTGACTTTTTTACTTATACTACCGCCGAGGACAGCACACCGAAGTTGGCTGTTGATTTTTATCTTGAATCAAAAGATAATAATTTCTTTAATCTTTTAGGTGAAACAGGCAGCCAAACAGTATCGGTAGTTCGTATGGTCTATGACTCGCTTTTTGGTCTTATTAAGGGCGAATACGGCTTTAACGATCTTTCAGGACCTGTTGGAATTGCCACTGTCACCGTTGAAATGGCACAGGTAGGCTTGAAATCCGGATTCGGTGATGCTGTAAGGAATATTCTTTATATCATGATGGTAATTACTGTAAATTTAGGCATTGTTAATATGCTTCCGTTCCCTGCACTTGACGGCGGTAGGTTTATGTTTTTGCTTATTGAAGCAATATTCCGCAAGCCTGTACCCAGAAAATTCGAAGCAATCGTAAATGCAGTAGGCTTAGGGCTTTTGCTGTTGCTAATTGTTGTTATAACCTTTAAGGATATATTTAAACTCTTTGTGTGAGGTTTACTATGAATTCTAAAAACAAAGTAAAGGTTGGTAATATCTGCATCGGCGGTGACTCGCCCGTAACAATTCAGTCTATGCTTAATACTCCTGCCGAAGATATAAATGCAAGTGTTTTACAGGCAAAACGCCTTGAAGAGGCAGGTTGTGAGATTATTCGTGCCGCTGTTCCTAATCGAGATGCAGTTAAGCTTATATACTCTCTTAAAGAAGCAATAAACGTGCCAATAGTTGCGGATATTCATTTTGATTATAAAATTGCCCTCGACTGTGTTGCGGCAGGTGTTGACAAAATCCGTATCAATCCCGGTAATATAGGCAGTGACGATAGGGTAAAGGCAGTAGCAGATGCCTGCAAAAAAGCCGGTGTTCCTATTCGAATTGGTGTCAACTCAGGCTCTCTTGAAAAGAGCATTCTCGAAAAATACGGCCATCCTACTGCCGAGGCTTTGTGCGAAAGTGCACTTTACCATGCTTCGCTTTTAGAAAAATTCGACTTTAACGACATTGTTCTTTCTATGAAATCCTCTACAGTTGCTACAACTGTTAAGGCTTACGAGCTTGCAGCAGAGAAAACCGACTATCCTCTGCATCTTGGTGTTACCGAAACAGGTACCGAGTACGGCGGAATTATCAAGTCCAGTGCAGGTATCGGTTCCTTGCTTTTACATGGAATAGGCGACACCATTCGAATTTCTCTTACCGCCGACCCTGTACGTGAGGTAGTAGCCGCTAAGGAGCTGTTACGCTCTGTCGGACTTCGTAATGACGGCGTTGAGTTTGTGTCTTGTCCCACCTGCGGCAGGACAAAAATCGACCTTATATCTCTTGCCAATAAGGTACAGGAGAGCCTAAGCGGCATTAACAAGCACATAAAGGTTGCTGTTATGGGGTGCGTGGTTAACGGTCCCGGCGAGGCAAAAGAAGCCGATATCGGCATTGCTGGCGGCGACGGTTGTGCCCTTATCTTTAAAAAGGGCGAAATCCTTAGAAAAGTACCTGAGGATATGATTATTGATGAGCTTTTAAAGGAGATTGAAAAGCTCTGATGAGGTTTAAATGAACACTTTTATTTCTTATTTCGCAAAATATGTAAATGAATCAAGTCTTAGTCAAGCTGTGCAAAATGCACAGCTTATTAAGCTTTGTGTAAATAAAGATGCCAGAATTTTAGAGGTTACCCTTGGCTTTGCAAAACTCTTTAACAGAGAAGAGCTTTTTGTAGCAGAAAAGGCACTTGCATCGGCTTTACAGCTTAAAGCCTGCAGGCTTTTTCCTGTATTTCCTATGAAAAGCTTTACAGCCGATTATTACCCCCAGCTTGTTTCTGAGCTTAGGCGTCTTATGCCTTCCTTAAACGGCACACTTACCGATAGTAAATTATCCGTTGACGGTAATAATTTTAATATCCAGCTTTGCCACGGCGGTGAAAAGCTTTTAGTTGGTATGGGATTTGTAGAGAATTTTAAAGCTTTGCTCGCAAGTGAATTTTCATTTTGTGATGTAGAGGTTACCTTCTCAGGTGTTAAAGAAATTCACATTGATGACGAAGCTTACATAGAACAGCAAAACCATATTGAAGAAACCTTGAGACGAGAAGAGCTCTTACGTGCTGCTGAAGAAGACGCACCCTCTGAATTTAAAGCCGACAAGGCTAAAAATGTTATCGAAATAAGAGAAAAGGAAAACCTTCTGCCTCAAGTCTTCTTGCCCTCGGTGAAAGCCTTGTGGGGTAATGTAATTAAGGGCAAGCCTGTTCCTATAAGCTCACTTTCTTTTGATTCAGGTAAGGTTGTCGTATGGGGTGACGTTTTCGAAATGGAAACCAAGGTCACTAAATCAGGCGACAAAAATATTATTCAGCTTTATATTACCGATTACTCAGGCTCCACAATTGTCAAGGTTTTTGCTCCTATTAATGAGTGCAAGCCCTTAGAAGCCGTTAAAAAGGGTATGACTATTTTAGTCCGCGGCGACTATGAATTCGACCCTTTTATAAAAGCATACGTAATTAACGCACGTTCTATTGCCACAGCCTCAAAAATTAAAGTTGAAGACAACTCAGACAAAAAACGTGTTGAGCTTCATCTGCATACAAATATGTCTCAGCTTGACGGCGTTTCCTCTGCCGAAAGTCTTATAACAAGGGCCGCCAAGTGGGGGCACTCTGCTGTTGCCATTACCGACCATGGAGTTGCTCAGGCTTTTCCCGAGGCTATGAATACTGCCAAGTCACTTGCAAAGTCGGGTACGCCTATTAAGGTTATATACGGCACAGAGGCATACTTTGTAGACGACCTTGTTTCTGCCGTAGTAGGCTCTAAGGATATCGGCTTTGACGGCACATTTATCTGCTTTGACTTAGAGACCACAGGCTTTTCTGCCAAAAAAGACAGAATTACGGAAATCGGCGCCGTTAAGATAGAAAATGGTATTATCACTGATACCTTCTCAACCTTTGTAAATCCCGAAAGACCTATTCCTGCAAAAATTACCGAGCTTACCGGCATTACCGATGCAATGGTAAGTGACGCACCCACAGATACCGAGGCAGTTAAGGATTTTCTTGATTTCTGCGGTGATGCTGTTTTGGTTGCACATAACGCACCTTTTGATACCTCGTTTATCCGCGAGGTATGCTCAAAAATGGGCAGGGAATATGATTTTACTTCTATCGATACTGTTGCAATTTGCCGTAGTATTCTTAAGGATATCAAAAACTGTAAGCTTGATACAGTTGCCAAATTTTTGCGGCTTCCGGATTTTAATCATCACAGAGCTTGTGATGATGCAAATATTCTGGCACACATATTCTTACAGCTTATCCAAAGGCTTCAGGACGATTATGGTATTAAATCTACTGCTGAAATCAACACAAAAATTGCAGGCGGCGATTTTAAGAAGCTTCCTTCGTATCATCAGATTATTTTGGTTAAGAATCAGGCAGGTCTAAAGAATCTTTACAAGCTTATTTCCTATGGTCACCTTGACTATTTCTATAAGCGTCCCAGAATTCTTCGTTCTGTACTTGAAAAGCACCGTGAAGGACTTATTATCGGTTCTGCTTGTGAAGCAGGTCAGCTTTTCCGTGCCATTATGGCAGGAAAAAGCGACCAAGAGATTGAGGAAATTGCGAACTTCCATGATTACCTTGAAATTCAACCCGACGGTAATAACCGTTTTCTTCTTGCAAACGGCACATTTAAATCAGTTGAGGAACTTCATGAAATCAATCGAAAAATTATTGCTGTTGCCGAAAAGCTCGGTAAGCCTGTTGTAGCTACCTGCGACGTACATTTTCTTGACCCTTATGACAGTGAATTCAGACGTATTTTAATGGCGGGTCAAGGTTTTTCAGATGCTGATAATCAAGCTCCTTTATACCTTCGTACAACTGCGGAAATGCTTAAGGAATTTGAATATTTAGGCGAAAGTAAGGCATATGAGGTTGTAGTAGAAAACACAAACCTTATTGCCGATATGTGCGACGAAATTCAGCCAATCCCCCCGGGTAATTTTCCACCCTTTATCGAGGGAGCTGAGGAACAGCTTATTTCAATTACTTGGGAAAGAGCTAAGAAGATGTATGGCGACCCCTTGCCTGAAATTGTTAAGGCAAGACTTGATAAAGAGCTTAACTCTATTACAAAATACGGATTCTCAGTGCTTTATATGACCGCCCAGAAGCTTGTAGCAAACTCTGAGGCTCATGGCTATCTTGTTGGCTCGAGAGGCAGTGTTGGTTCAAGCTTTGTTGCTACAATGTCGGGTATTTCCGAGGTTAACCCTTTGTGTCCTCATTATGTTTGCCCTAACTGCAAATATACCGAGTTTATCACAGACGGCAGCTATGGCTCGGGCTTTGATATGCCGCCTAAGGATTGTCCCGAGTGCGGAACACGTTTAATTCAGGACGGCCACGAAATCCCCTTTGAAACCTTCCTTGGTTTTGAAGGCGACAAGGTGCCTGATATCGACCTTAACTTTTCGGGCGAATATCAGTCAAGCTCCCACCGATATACCGAGGAGCTTTTCGGTAAGGACAATGTTTTCAAGGCAGGTACTATTGCTACCGTTGCTGATAAAACTGCCTTCGGTTACGTTAAAAAATTCGAGGCAGAACGCGACCTTACTTTAGGTAAAGCTGAGGAAACACGACTTGCAATTGGCTGTACAGGTGTAAAACGTACCACCGGTCAGCACCCGGGCGGCATGGTAGTTGTGCCAAAGGGAATGGAGGTTTACGACTTCTGTCCTGTTCAGCATCCTGCAAATGACGTTAACTCTGACAGTATTACAACTCACTTCGACTTCCATTCTATTCATGATACTATCTGTAAGCTTGACGAGCTTGGCCATGATGTTCCTACAATTTATCATTATCTCGAGGAGTTTACAGGTATCCCTGTTATGGAGGTTTCCATGAGCGACCCCGACGTTATGTCGCTTTTTACCTCTACCGAGGCTTTGGGTGTGACTGCTGAGGATATTGACTCTATTACAGGTACATATTCGCTTCCCGAGCTTGGTACACCTTTCGTACGCCAGATGCTTATTGACGCTCAGCCCAAAACCTTTACTGACCTTCTGCAGATATCAGGTCTTTCTCATGGTACTGATGTTTGGATTGGCAACGCCGCAGACCTTATTCGAGACGGCGTCTGTACAATTTCCGAGGTTATCGGTACGCGAGACAGTATTATGACCTACCTTATGCATAAGGGTCTTGAGCCTAAAATGGCTTTCCAAATTATGGAGATTGTCCGTAAGGGTAAGGCGACAAAGCTTCTCACAGAAGACCATATTAAGGCTATGAAGGACAACAATGTTCCCGATTGGTACATTGATTCTTGTATGAAGATTAAGTATATGTTCCCAAAAGCTCACGCCGCCGCTTATATGATTGCGGCTCTGCGTCTCGGCTGGTACAAGGTTCATAAGCCTTTAGAGTATTATGCGGCTTACTTTACCGTTCGCGGGGACAATTTCGATGGTATTACAGCAGGTAAGGGAAGACACGCTGTCCTTGAAAAAATATCTTCTATTAAAGCAAAAGGTAACGAAGCCAGTGCCAAAGAGCAGTCTGAGATTGCAACCTTACAGATTATAAACGAAATGCAGGCAAGAGGAATTGAACTTCTGCCCATTGATGTTTATAAATCCGAGGCTAAAAAGTTTGTAGTTGAAGATGGCAAATTAAGGCTTCCTTTCATGACAATTCCCGGTATCGGCGAAGCCGCCGCTATTTCTCTTGCCGAGTGCGGCAAGCAGGGCGAGTATTTTTCTATTGAAGAGATGCAGCAAAAGACCAAGGTTACAAAGGCTGTTATCGAATCTTTAAGAGAAATCGGTGCCTTAAAGGGAATTCCCGAAAGCTCTCAGATGTCACTTTTCGGTGATATGTAATTATTAAAATGAGGAGGTATGTGTTATTATGAAAAATCCAAACGACAACAGCTTTTCTAACAAAGTCAAGGTAGTCGGCAGAACGGTTACACTGTCAATTTCTGCAGTTGTTCTCTTGGTTTTTGCTCTGTTTAATCCATGGACTTGGAATATACTTACAACCATTATCAAAATAGTTTCTCCCTTGGTCTATGGCATTATGCTTGCTTTTATAATTAATTATCCCTATGAGTTTTGCTACAACAAGCTTTACAAAAAGATGGGTGCAAAGAACGCAAAGCTTCTAACCCTGCGAAAGGTATTGTCAATTACAACTACCTATGTGTTTTTAGGTGTAGTAATTGCATTTCTGGTTGCAATTCTTATTCCTCAGGTTGTTGATAGTATAAATTCTTTTATTGACGAGCTTCCTGTTTATATATCTCATTTCTCGTCTGTGTTTACTCATGTTACACATTGGCTTAATAATACATTTTCAATTGACCTTACCGATACAAAGGCTATCGAGGAATTTGCAAGCAAGCTTTTCTTAGGTGAGGATGCAAGCCTTATTTCTACTTCTCATTTATTAAATATTGCTCTTAACTCAATCTGGGACTTCCTTTACGGTATCTATAACGCCCTTATCGCTATAATAGTTTCTGTTTATGTTATAGGTACAAAGGACAAGCTTCTTAGACAGACTCGCAAGCTTACCATCGCTTATGTACCTAAAAGGTTTCATAATTTTATCAGAGACGTTAAAAACGAAACCTATAACATTTGCGGCAAGTTTATAATCGGCAAGATTATTGATTCTGCCATTATCGGTGTGCTGTGCTTCATAGGTCTTAAGATTATCGGCATAGAATATGCCGTACTTATTTCTGTAGTTGTAGGAATTACTAACATAATTCCTTTCTTCGGTCCGTTTATCGGTGCAGTACCCTGTGCACTTTTGCTTTTACTTGTAGACCCATGGGATTGTTTGTGGTTTGTAATTTTCATTTTCGGACTTCAGCAGCTTGATGGTAACCTTATCGGCCCCAAGATTTTAGGTGACAGAATAGGTATTTCTGGTGTCTGGGTGCTTGTTGGCGTTACAATCGGAGGCGGACTTTTCGGCTTTGCGGGTATGGTTTTCGGTGTGCCTGTGTGTGCAGTTATTTACACACTTTTAGGCAAAGCTGTGAACGCAAAGCTTTTAAAAAATAAGAAGCTTAAAGCTGAGACAAAGGCTGAGTAATTCTATGTTGTTTAAAATCTTTACCTTTGGCTGTAAGGTTAATCAATATGAGTCTGAATATATTCGTCACCTTCTTAGTAGTGCAGGGTATGAATATACCGAGGACGACAGTCAAAGTGATATTTACATTATCAATTCCTGCACAGTTACAGCGGTAAGTGACAAAAAATGCCGCCAGCTTATCCATAAGCTCAGGCGGCAAAATGAAAATGCAATTATCCTTCTTTGCGGCTGTATGTCTCAGGCACATCCCGATAAGATTAATGATTTTTCTGACTGCAATATTATAATCGGCAATACCGACCACACAGTTATTCCTCAGTATATTTCCGAGTTTATAAAGCACGGCAAGCAGATTATTGATATCAACGAGCACGATAGGGAGAATGAACCCTTCGAAAAATGCAGGGTAAGTAAATTTTCCGAGCGTACAAGGGCATATATTAAAATCGAAGACGGATGCAGTCGGTTTTGCTCTTACTGTATAATTCCTTATGCACGCGGCAGAGTACGCTCAAAGGCACTATCGGACATTTCTGAAGAAGCTAAGCTTATTTCAAGCAGTGGCTACAAGGAAGTTGTTCTTACAGGTATCAACCTTTCTCTTTACGGTACAGACATAGGTTCGAATTTATGCGAGGCAGTAGAAGCAGCGGCGAAAGCAAATGGAATAGAGCGAATCCGTTTAGGCTCTTTAGAGCCCGAGTATCTTGATGAAAGTGTGCTTAAAAGGCTTTCTGATGTCAAGGAATTCTGCCCTCAGTTTCATCTTTCTTTGCAAAGCGGTTGCGATAAAACTTTAAAGGCTATGAACCGTAACTATACTACCCATGAATACGCACATATAGTTTCAAATATCCGTAAATTCTGGCAAAACCCTTCAATTACTACCGACGTAATGGTAGGTTTTGCAGGGGAGAGTGATGAGGATTTTGAAGCCTCAAAAGCTTTTGTAAGCTCCATAGGTTTTGCCAAAGTTCATGTTTTCCCTTATTCCAAGCGAGAGGGTACCAAGGCATGGAATATGACAGGTCATTTGACAAATGCAGTTAAGGCTCAGCGTGCTTCTATAATGGGCGAGGCTGTAGAAAAAAGCCGTATTGAATTTATGAATTCACAGATAAATACAGTTAATAAGGTGCTGTTCGAAACAATTACCGACGGCAGATATTTTGGTTTAACCGAAAATTATACCCCCGTAATTGTTTACAGCGATTCAGATATCCGCGGTGAAATATTAGATGTAAAAATCGAAGCAGTTAAGGGCGAAGTATGCGAGGGTAAACTACTCTAAGCTTTCCCTGAAAACATTCATTTCTCTTTGACTGTTTTCAGATGTAACGGCTTCGTAATCATAAAGAATGTAGCCGTCAAGGTCATTTTCTCGTATGAGCCTGAGCTCCTGAGAAAGAATGTCGTCGCTTAATTTCCACGTGCCTTCGTCGGCGTCGCTTCCTGCTTTGTATACGGCAAGCCCTGCGTAAAGCTTTAACTTTTGATGACGCTCCAGCTTAAGCCAGTTATCAAGCCCTGCCTCGAATTTTAGGGCAGGGTTTTCTAATGAATAATATAACTGAGGGCAAACGTAGTCCACATAGCCTATGCACTTGCACCAAGATATAACGTCAGCCCCCATATTAAGGTCATTGTTTATATTTCCCTGAGGAGAAATGCCGAATACTATGTTTTCGTCATGTTCTTTAATTGTTTTGTAAACCTCAGCCACAAGCATATTTACGTTAGATTTTCTCCACTCGGAAAGGGGCATAGCATCCCTCTCGGAAGCGAAGGACTTTAAATATTGATTATACTCAGCTTTATCAAAGCTTTCGTCTGTAGTTGGATAAAAGTAATCGTCGAAGTGTATGCCGTCAACAGGGTAGTTTTCGATTATTTCTTTAACTCCGTCTGTTATAAGCTTTCGTGCATCTTTTTTGGCAGGGTTAAGGTAAATACCATCCTCGTATTTTATACCTATTGTTTTATCCTTTTTATATGGATTATCTTCTGATAATTCAAATTCTGACGTTGCTGCCATTACCCGATATGGATTTATCCATGCGTGGATTTTTATATCTTTTTCCTTGCATATTTCACACATAATCTTAAGTGCGTCAAAGCTTGCTTGTTCACCCTGCTTACCCCATAGTACGTGAGAGCTTGGAAAAATGCTTGACCTGTAAAGCGAGTCGCAAAAAGGTCTTACGTGCACAAATAATGCATTACATTTGTAATCTTCGGCGGTTGATGCTATTTTATAAAACTTTTCTCTAAAGCTTTTTTCTGAGTAATCAGTCCCGTTCATATCAAGTGAAATATAACTTACCCACATACCCTTAAGCTCTGCTTCATCTTCCGTGGCACTTAGTGAAATGACAGGTTTTGTTTCCGCTGCTAAGCCCCTTTTTATATTATTGTTGTGATTTGCACTTGCTATCACTGACACTACTGCCAGAATAAATGTCAGTATTACTGCAATGCTCAGGTGCTTTTTCATAACGTTCCCTCCGAGGTTTTATATGGATAAAATATTCTTTGTTTATGTGTTCATAATCAGCATTGTCACAGTTGTTTTAACTGTTTACGATAAAATCGCCGCTAAGAAACGGCAATTTCGTATCAGCGAAGCTACCCTTATGTTATGTGGTGTTTTTGGCGGTGCGGCGGCAGAATTACTTACTATGCTTATTATCCGCCACAAAACCAGACATATTAAATTTATGCTTGGACTTCCTTTAATAATACTTGTGCAGGTTAGTTTACTTTTGGCACTAAAATATATTTTGGGTGTAATTTATGCTTGAATTTATAGTAGATAAGGATTTTGAAAAGCTAACAGCAGGCAGATTTTTACGCACCTACTGTTTTGTTTCTGCACGCACACTTGCAAAACTTAAAAGAGTAGTAGGTGCAATACTAATAAACGGAACACCTGCACGTGCTGTAGACCTTGTTAAGAAGGGCGATGTTATAGCTATTGATATTCCCCAAAGCAAGTCTGACGGAGTTGTACCTGTTGATTTGCCTATTGATATTGTCTTTGAGGATGACTATATCATAGTCCTTAATAAGCCTCCCTTTATGCCTGTGCATCCTACTAAAGTGCATCAGGAGGACACTTTGGCAAACGCATTATGCTTTTACGCTCAAAATAAAGGGGAGACCTATGCCTTCAGAGCAGTTAATCGATTGGACCGCAATACCTCTGGACTTGTTATTGTTGCAAAGGACAGACATACAGCATCCTTGCTATCGTCAGAGGATATCACAAAGCATTATATAGCATTTGTAATGGGGAAACTTAGCGAGAAAGGTACTGTGAATGCACCGATTGCACTTTCTCCTGACAGCAAAATAGTACGCAATGTAACTAATATCGGCAAAGAAGCCATAACCCACTTTGAGCCTGTAAAGCGTTATGATGATTTTACTGTCTTAAAACTTACTCTTGAAACAGGCAGAACTCACCAGATAAGATGTCACATGTCTTATATAGGTCATCCGCTTTTGGGCGACGACCTTTATGGAGGTGCAAAGGATAAAATCAACCGCCATGCTCTGCACTGCGGTTATATTTCCTTTACCCATCCTATTAATGGCGTAAAAATAGAGTTAAACGCTGACCTTCCTGAGGATATGAAATCAATCATAAAATAGAACAGTGCGTCTGTTTGTCAGACGCACTGTTACTATATTTTAAGCTTTTCTTTTTTATTAACACCCTTAACTCCGCCTATTGCAGAAGGTAACATTAAAGCTAATGCCTTAAGCAAAAGCATATATGTAATTTCGGCACTGCCTGTGGCAAAGCCTATTATAAGCATAAATATAAATACTATTACGGAACTTAATACCCCATACATAAGACCGCCCGACTTTTTAATTCTTGCCGCAGTATAACCGCCTGAATATCCGCCAATGAGTAAGGGCACAAGCATAATATACCCTGCGACACTTTCAAAGAGGTTTCCCGAAACCACTAAGAATAATGAAACTACTACCGTCATAATCAAAATTATCATGATATTTACAACCGAGCCGGTAATAAGTGCCTTCATGGTCTTTGCGGTTTGATTTTCGTTCATATTGATTTTTACAGCTTTCATAATAAAAACCCCTGAATATAAGTCTCTGTGAGATTATATTCAGGGGTTAGTTAATTTATTACTGGTCTTTGTTTTTCTTGGCTTTTTTCTCAGCCTTTGCCTTTGCTTTTTCGTCAGCTAAACGCTTCTTTTCTTCTTCTGCAGCAGCGATTGCAGTGTTGTTGGAGTATACACACCACTTTTTGAATCTGAGCTTAACTCTGTCAGAGCCTGTCTCAAGTACGATTTCATCGTCTTCATCTTTAACGGCAACAACCTTACCTGTAATACCGCCGATTGTTGTGATATCGTCACCAATCTGAATGTTTTTCTTAAGCTCTTCCTCAGCTTTTTTCTTCTTGTTGCTGGGTCTTATCATAAAGAAGTAAAGAGCTGCAAAAATAATAATGTAAATAGCAAGCATACCAAAGCCGCCGCCACCAAGGCAACCGGCAGCACCGCCATCAGCGGCACCTGTTGCAGCCTGTGTAGCATCTGCTAAATTCATAATAGGGGAGATAAAATTCATATAATTCAATTCCTTTCAATACAATGAGTAGATTATATCAGTTATCTTAATATAAATCAAGTAAATAATTTGTTAAGTTATATACGTTTGCCGATAATATCCTTCTTGGAGTTATAAAACTCCTCAAATTTGCCTTCGTCAAGTGCGTTTCTTATATCTTCAGCAAGCTTATTGTAAAAATAAAGGTTGTGCATAACCGCAAGCCTTAAGCCTAAAGCCTCTTGTGCCTTTAAAAGATGCCTGATATATGAACGACTGAAATTTCTGCATACAGGACAGTCGCACTCAGGGTCGATAGGGGACTCATCTAAAATATATTTAGCATTGGATATATTGATAATACCCTGACTTGTAAAAAGGTGTCCGTGCCTTGCGTTTCTCGAAGGCATAACGCAGTCAAATAAATCTACACCGCGTCTTACACCCTCAAGTATGTTAAGGGGTGTACCTACGCCCATCAAATATCTTGGCTTGTCCTTGGGCATTTCGGGCTCAACTGCTTCAATTACCTCGTACATAACCTCAGCCTCTTCGCCAACTGCAAGTCCGCCTATAGCATAACCAGGCAGGTCAAGCTCGCGGATTTCCTTCATATGCTCAACTCTTAAGTCAAGATACGTGCTTCCTTGATTGATTCCAAAAAGCATTTGTTCTTTATTAATGGTTTCATTCAAAGAGTTAAGCCTGTCTATTTCTACCTTGCATCTACGAAGCCAACGAACGGTTCGTTTGGCAGAATCTTTGGCGTAATCGTAAGCTGCGGGATTTTCAACGCATTCATCAAACGCCATTGCAATTGTAGAGGCAAGGTTAGATTGAATCCTCATACTTTCTTCAGGACCCATAAAAATCTTTCTGCCGTCAATATGAGAAGAAAAAGTAACGCCTTCTTCGGTAATGTTCCTTAGCTTTGCCAAAGAAAACACCTGAAAACCGCCGCTGTCTGTAAGAATAGGACCCGTAAATTTAGTGAATTTATGTAATCCGCCCATGTCCCTAACTACATTATCGCCTGGGCGAACATGTAAATGATAAGTGTTGCAAAGCTGAATCTGACAGCCGATGTCTTTTAGGTCAAGAGCTGACAAGCCACCTTTTATAGCACCGGCAGTTGCAACGTTCATAAAGCAAGGGGTTTGAACTGTACCATGAACAGTAGTAAACTCACCGCGTCTTGCGTTTCCTTCCTGTTTTAAAACTTTAAACATATTAACCTCTTAAAATTAAAATTACTATTTCAGTATATATTAAAGTAAGTAAAAATTCAATAATTAATATTTATAAATTGACTTTAATACTTGATTTGATATAATATTTACTCTACCAACGGTAGAAATCTCCCAATTCAACCGCTGGTGTGTGGATTTTTGGTTCAAAACAGCCTATATTTATGGCGAAAGGAGGGTTCCTATGGACCAAATCAAAATCGGCAAATTTATTTCTAAATGCCGAAAAGAAAAAAACTTAACCCAAATGCAGCTGGCAGAAAAGTTAGGAATTACAGACAGAGCAATATCAAAATGGGAAACGGGCAAATCCTTGCCTGATTCCTCAATTATGCTTGAGCTTTGTGAAATGCTCGGCATAACGGTAAACGATTTATTATCCGGGGAGGTAGTTACAATG
>JAFUPE010000039.1 GCA_017481395.1 Ruminococcus sp.
CGAAGTACAGGGCAAACGGTAGAAAACCGTCTGCCCTTTAAAAGCGTAATTATTTACGGATACCGAGACGAGCGATAATGGAACGATATCTCTCGATGTCAACCTTTGTAAGGTAGTTGAGAAGAGTTCTTCTCTGACCAACTAACATAAGGAGACCACGGCGGCTGTGGTGGTCCTTCTTGTGAACCTTAAGGTGCTCGGTAAGGTCAGAAATTCTCTTGGATAAGAGAGCAATCTGAACTTCAGGAGAACCTGTGTCGCCTTCGTGTGTTGCATACTCGGCAATAATTGCCTGCTTTTCTTCTTTAAGCATTTTTATTCCACCTTTTTAATATATTACCCACAATCATAGGTACGGGACGGTGAAGTGCCGATTTTCGGCATACCCCGTATCTGCGGTTGGGGCTTAAGCCTTGATATTATACCACGCAAAAAACCAAAAGTAAAGAGTTATTTTAAATTTTATTGCTTATCCTTAATGAATTTCTTCATTCTGCTGTGGATATCCTGCTTTTCGTCACCGTTTAACATCCTAAAGCAAACAAGAAACTCCTTTTCTTCTTTCGTAAGGCTGTAAACAGCCATACCTCCCCCGTCGGCAACTCTGGGCTTTTCCTCTGCATAAGATAAAAGCTCATTTACGTCAACGCCAAAAATCTTTGCAAGCTTCTTAATAGTTTTCACGTCCGGCTCAGTAACGGCACGTTCGTAGTTACTGTAGGTACTTCTGTCAACGTTAATTTGCTCGGCAATCTGATTTTGAGTAAAGCCGTTACGGCTTCTGAGAAAACTCAGCTTATTACCTAATTGTTTCGACATTTTCTGTCCCCCTATTTAATTTATCGACACCCACATTGTATAGTGAAGAATTTTCACTTTCATCAAAACGTGAAGTATCATCACATATTTTTGCAATATGAATGTTTTTAAATTAAATATTGAAAACAGCGTTTAGATATAGTATAATAAATTAGCTAAAAATTATTCATTCGCTGGTGTAGCTCAGTCGGTAGAGCAGCTGATTCGTAATCAGCAGGTCGTGGGTTCAAGTCCCGTCACCAGCTCCACAGAAAAGGCACGCTTAAGCGTGCCTTTTTAGCTACATCCGTCCTTTCGGACGGGACAAGTCTAACCTTGTCAGGAAAACCGACTCCGTCGGGATTTTGGCGGATTTTATTTATCCGATATATTTATGTTTCGATTTCACTAAATTAGTCGAAGATAATTAAACCTCGTTATTGCAACCAATAAAAAAGTATGCTATATTTATGTTAATGAAATTTTTGTGAAAGGACGAAAAACTATGAGCAAACTTAAAAAAGCTTTATGCCTTGTGCTTACCTTAATTATGGTAATGTCGATGGGCATGATTGGTTTAACCGCAAATGCAGAAAGCAACAACGCTTATCCTACAAGTGCTGACGACTTCACTTGGGACAATGCAACTGTTTACTTTCTTTTAACCGACCGTTTCTATAACGGCGACGAAAGCAACGACCACAGCTACAACAGAGGTCTTGACAAAGACGGAAACGTAGCTGACTACAACACCGTCGCATCCTTCCAGGGCGGCGACTTCAAGGGTCTTACCGAAAAAATCAACGAAGGCTACTTTACCGACCTTGGCGTTAACGCAATCTGGGTTTCAGGCTGGTATGAGCAGATTCACGGCTACACAGTAGGCGGCGACGGCAAAAACTCCTTTGCCCACTATGCTTATCATGGCTACTATGCTCTTGACTATACCGAAATCGACAAAAACTTCGGTACAGAAGAAGAGTTTAAGGCTATGATTGATGCCGCCCACGAAAAGGGTATCCGCGTAGTTATGGACGTTGTTCTTAACCACCCCGGTTACAACAACATCTACGACATGAACGAATACGGCTACGGCGTTCTTAAAGAAGGCTGGGAGGACGTTTACTACGACTTCAACAACGTAAACCAGACCAACTACCACGGCAAAATCGACTACAACACAGGTGCCGACATCTGGCTTAACTGGTGGGGCAAGGATTGGCTTCGTGCAGGTATTGCAGGCTACGATAACGACGGCGTAGGCGACCTTACAGGCTCTGCCGGCGGTATGCTTCCCGACTTCAAGACAGAAGGCACCAAAGCAACCGAGCTTCCTCCTATTCTCCAGACAAAGTGGGAGCGTGAGGGTACTTTGGAAGAAAAAACTGCTGAGCTTGATGCAACAATGGAAAAATACAATCTCGGCGAAAAAACCATGCGAAACCATCTTGTTGCATGGTACGCTCAGTGGGTTGAGCAGTACGGTATCGACGGCTTCAGATGCGACACCGCAAAGCACGTTGAAAAAGACACATGGAAGGCATTAGACGAAGCTTGCACAAAGGCACTCGAAAACTGGAGAACCGAGAATCCCGACGCAGTTGGTGCAGATTGGGACGAGGAGTTCTGGATGACAGGCGAACATTTTGGTCAGAATCTTATTGACAATGACTACTACGACAACGGCTTTGACTCCATGATTAACTTTGCGTTCTCTCCCTCAGCCTCAGGCACAGGTGACAATGGTATGCTTAAGGCAAGAGACATCAACAAAACCTACGCAACCTATGCTGAAACAATCAACACAAACGACGGCTTCAACGCACTTACATATATTTCTTCTCACGACACAGGCCTTTGCAGAAAAGACCTCTTCTATCAGGCAAGTGCACTACTTTTACTCCCCGGCGGAGTTCAGATTTTCTACGGCGACGAAAGTAACCGCGATTACGTTGAGTGTACAATCCACGACCACGAAAACCGCGGCTTTATGAACTGGGATTGGATTGAAGACAACACAGCCGCCAGTGCCGAGTATCTTGAGCATTGGCAGAAGGTCGGCACATTCAGAAACAACCACATTGCAGTAGGTGCAGGCTCTCACAAGGTTCTTACCTCTACTGCCGACAATGAAGGCTCAAAAGACGGCGTTGCTTTTGCAAGAACATACGACAAAAACGATGTTTACGACAAGGTAGTTTGCGTAATCGACGCAGAGCAGAACTGGGACATCACAATTGACGTTGCAGGCGTATTCCCCAATGGCACAGAGCTTAAAAACACCTACACAGGCAAAACCGCAACAGTAGAAAACGGTAAAGTTACTTTCTACAGCGGCGATAATGGTACACTTCTTATCGAGCAGGTCGGCGGTGCAGTTAAGCCTGACATAGGCGACTTTGAGCTTGGCGACGTAAATATGGACTCAAAGCTTAACATCAAGGATGCAACCGCTATCCAGAAATACACAGCTAAGCTTCAGGATTTTGACGACATCCAGACTTTGCTTGCAGACTACAATGCTGACGGTAAAGTAAACGTAAAGGATGCAACCGCTATCCAGAAGAAAATTGCAGGACTTATCTAATAAAAAAAGCTCCCGATTCGGGAGCTTTTTTTAATGAAATATTGCTTTGCAATATGAAGTACATATTTTTGTGTACTTCACCTAACTGTAATCGCCACGGCGATTACAGTTCTTTTATAAGCTCTACCAGCTCATCAAACTTCATGCTATGGCTTGCTTTGACAAGAACCGTATCGCCAATGGTCAGCATTTCATACATATAAAGCTTTGCTTCCTCAATACTCTGATACCATTCGGCATCTATATGAGGGCGTGCCGCCTTGTACATCTCAAGTGCCAAATCGCCAACGGTAATAATAAGGTCAAGCTTTAGCTCAGCCGCAAGCTCGCCAATTTCGAAATGAAGCTCTTTCTCATTTTCGCCGAGCTCCTTCATATCACCCAAAAGTGCCACGCGCCTGCCGTCAAAACCGCTGAGGGTCTTAAGCGAAGCCTTCATAGACTCGGGATTTGCGTTATAGCAGTCGTCAATAATGGTAAGCTTTTCGGTTTTTATAATGTTGGCTCTGCCGCCGATAGTACGGTAATTTTTAAGTCCCTCAATAATTTCGCCGTCGCTCAGCCCCAACGTTTTTGCCACTGCAACCGCCGCCAAGGCATTTTGCACCATATGATTACCAAGGGAGTGTATGCGTGCATTAAATTTGCTGTCCTTGGTATGTACCGTAAAATCGGTAAAGCTTTCGTTGTCGCTCTTAATATCTGTAGCAAAAACCTCATTATTTTCCGAAAGTCCGTAGTAAACAACCTTGGCGTCCTCGGGAATTTCGGCTTTTCTAAGGTTTTCATCGTCACCGTTAAGTACAATTGTACCGCCCTTTTTAAGGTAATTGAACATTTCTGTTTTCGCCTTTAAAACACCGCCTAAATCCTTAAGATTTTCAAGGTGACATTTGCCGATATTTGTAATAACAGCAATATCAGGCTCTGCCATTTCGGCAAGAATGCCCATTTCGCCGAAATCGGAAATACCCATTTCTATTACGGCGGCAGTATGGGTTTCCTCCAAAGCGAAAAGGGTAATTGGAACACCTAATGCATTGTTGAAATTACCCTGTGTTTTATGGGTGTGAAAATGCTCGGAAAGCACCGAAGCGATAATCTCCTTGGTGCTGGTTTTGCCTACACTTCCCGAAATTCCCACAAAGGGAATATCAAACTTTTTGCGGTATGCCTTAGCAATTTTTCTTAACGCCTCGGGAGTATTCTCAACCAAAATATGAGGCGAATTATCAGCAGGCGTACGCTCTGCTATAGAGCATATTGTGCCCAACTCAATGCACTGAGGAATAAAGCTATGTCCGTCTACCCTCTCGCCTACTATCGCGGCAAAAACCGAACCTTTGCCTGCCTTTCGGCTGTCCGTTGTAATAAAGCCTGCCTCTAACGACAGCACCTCATCTTCACCGAAAAACTTGCCGCCTGATGCATCTGCAATCTCTTTAATTGTAAAGCTTTTCATCTTACTCACCTATAATTTTAATCAGTGCGTGCTTATTACGCTTGCCGTCAAGCTCGTAGTAAAAAATCTGCTCCCACGTGCCAAAGTCAAGCTTGCCGTTTGTAATGGCACATACAACCTCGCGGCCCATAACCGTACGCTTTAAATGTGCGTCTGCGTTATCCTCGAAGCCGTTGTGGTCATACTGACTGTAGGGCTTTTCAGGTGCTAATTTTTCAAGCCATCTTTCATAGTCCCTGTGAAGTCCCACCTCGTCGTCGTTAATAAAAACCGAAGCGGTTATATTCATAGCATTAACAAGAACCAAACCCTCCTTAACGCCGCTTTCATCAATCGCCGCCTGTACGTCACGGGTAATATTCACCAGACCGCGGCGCTTGGGGATATTAAACCAAAGTTCTTTTCTATAGCTTTTCATAATTACTCCTTAAAACATAAAGCTATCATAGCCCCATAGGTCGGTCTCTGAAAACTTGACGTACACCTTATCGCCCTGAATATTAAACTCTCGCTGAAAAATTTCACAAATAGCCGCTGTCAGCTTACCTGCGTTTTCCTTTGTAACACGACCGAGAAGCGAAACCTCAACATAAGCCATGTCTGCATCATTATTACCGCCAAGCCACAGACGACAGTTGTCCTCAAAGCCTAACATAAGGTATGCTTCACCCTTACCGATAAGAGTGATTGCCTTACCAAGCTCCGCCTTTAAAACGGCTTCCTTTTCCTTTGAAATCTCTGTTGTTACCTTAGTATTAATAAATGGCATAATAAAACCTCCGTAAAAATTCTTATTACATTGTACCATTATATAAAACCCTTTGCAACAAAAACAAGTAACCCACTTTAAGGCGGCCCCGCCTTTTTGTAAGTAAGAATGTTACTAAACGGCAAAAATAAATGCAAATCAATTATAAACTAACGCCAACAAAAAAGGCTGTCTCACTTTTCTTTAATGAAACAGCCCTTTAAAACTTGCTAACTGCAGAATTCGTCAAGTGCCTTCTGCATACTTTCTTCACTTGAATATGAAATACCGCGGTTAAGCTTTTTTTGAATATCAGCAGGAAGCGAGCTTACTGCTGTGGTGGTTTCCAGATACGGCTTGTCCGCATTTTCCTTATACACCACAATTCTGTCACCTTTGGCCTTTATAATATACTCCTCGCCTGAAATGCTTTCTGAATTCAACGACTTTGCATTGGTGTTTGCTTCGCTTGTAATGGGGATAATAAAACCTGACGCCAAAACACAGCTTAGCACAATAATTGATGTAATGAAGAAAAGTCTTTTCATAATATATCACCGCCGCAGTTATTTTTTCACAAAAAATTCCTATTATTCACTTATCTTACTGTAGGGATATTAAAAAATACGTAAAAGTTAAAAAATCCTTTGTTTTTTAAGGTCATTAGTGGTATACTGTAAACTGTATAGATATTTGCGTATTACATTATTTAAGTTAAAATCAGTATTATGGTTTAACGGAGGCTCAAATATGCGTACAACTGACATAAGTAAATATAAAGAAAAAGAATCCAAGAAGAAGGGTACTAATCAAACGTCCCCTGTAAAAACAGCTCTCAGCTGTGCTTTAAAGGTATTACTTACTGTTTTACTGGTTTGCTTTATAGCTGGTGTGATTGTCTGCTTTAATGTACTTATCTATCTTGTAGGCTTGGCTTCTCAGCCGTCAGGTATTGACCTTGATGCACGAAGCCTTAACCTTTCAAGCTTTGTGTATGTACAAAACCCCGAAACAGAGGAATTTGAAGAATACCAAATTCTTTACGGCTCTGAAGACCGCGTATGGGTAGAATACGACGAAATGCCCACCCACCTTTTTGATGCTATTATTGCTATTGAAGACAGACGTTTTCTTGAGCACAACGGCGTTGACTGGCTGAGAACCGGCAGTGCGGTAATTAACCTTGCCACCAAAGGCGACGACTCCTACGGCGGTTCAACCATTACCCAACAGCTTATAAAAAATCTTACTCAGGACGACGAAGCAAGTATTAACCGTAAGGTCCGCGAAATTGTAAAGGCCTTAAAGGTTGAGCAGGAATACTCTAAGGACGAAATCCTTGAGGCTTACCTCAACGTTGTAAACTTTGGCGGTAGCTGTCAGGGTGTACAGGCTGCGGCTAACAGATATTTTAACAAAAGTATCACCGACTGCTCTATTGCCGAGTGTGCCGCTATTGTCGGAATCACCCAAAACCCTTCAGCATGGGACCCCTTCATTTATCCCGACAACAACAAATATCGTCGTGAACTTATCATTGACGAAATGTATTCGCAGGAAAAGATTACCAAGGCAGAATACGAAGAGGCTATGGAAGAATCCGCAAACATGCAGTTTGCAGACCCTGACGAAGGTAATGTTGATATAAACTCCGGCGACGTTCAGAACTGGTATCAGGACGAGCTTGTGTATGACCTTGCTGCAGATTTGGCAGATTATTACAATATCACCGAAGATGCCGCCATTGACAAGCTTTACTCCGAAGGTTACCACATCTACTCCGCTATGGACGTTAAGGCTCAGGAAATTATCGAGGAAGAAGCCGTTAACATCGACAAAAGCACCGACCCCGACCTTCAGATTGCAATGTCCCTTATTGGTCTGGACGGCAGAGTTATTGCCACTGTAGGCTCCTCAGAGAAAAAAGATGCAAACCTTCTTCACGACCGTGCCACAATGTCTTTCTTGCAACCCGGTTCTTCTATTAAGCCTGTTGTGGCTTATCCCTACGCTCTTGAGCGTAACCTTATTAACTATTCATCGATTATTTCTGATGACCCCCTTGAAAGCTGGATTTACAACGACGGCACACACGGCCCTAACAACTGGTACGAATATAACCACAAAAAGGGTCTTATGACTGTTGAAGCAATAGAGTGGTCCTCAAACTGCTGTGCCGCACAATGCATCGAAATGATTGGAGGCCCGGAGGTTGCTCACGACCATGCAACAACCTTCTTAGGTTTTAAACATCTTAACGAAGACGACCGTTATGCAACCGCCAGCCTTTCCTTAGGCGGTATGAACGGCGGCGTTTCCGTAAGAGAAATGGCAAACGCCTACACCTATGTAGCAAACGGCGGTATGCACTTTGAGCCATATACCTACTACTATGTAACCGACAACCGCGGCAACATCATCCTTGATAACCGCAACAACATCGGAGTTCAGGCTTACTCTAAGGACACAGCAACCATTATGAACCGTATGCTTAACTATAACATCGAAAACTGTGCCCACACTCAGGCATGGCGTGCGTCCGTTTACGGCTGGGAAATCTGCGGTAAAACAGGCACAACCAATGACGATTATGACAGCTGGTTCTGCGGAGTTTCTCCCTATGCTTCTTTAGCTGTATGGACAGGCTTCGACGACCCTGCCCGTATCGGTGACACAGGCGTTGCCGCATCAACCTTCTCCAGCGTTATGAGCAGATACCTTGAGGACAAAGAATATAAAGATTATGACCTTTCAGAAGGTGTTATAGAAGCAGAGTATTGCACAGTTACAGGTAAGCTGGCAACCGATATCTGCAAAACCAAGGAAACAGGCTACTACACCGAGGATAATATGCCCTCAAAATGTAAAACCCACGCAGGCTTTATTGAAGGCGAAACCACAGCCGCAACAGGTCCCGACGGTGAAAACGTGGAAGAAACCACAACAGAGCCTACAATTTCTATCGAAATTCAGATTCAAACCGAATCTTCTGAAACTCAGGCGGCGGGTACCGACGCCACAGAAGCGGCAACATCAACACAGGAAAACTAAAGGTAGGAGTGAAATAAATGATATCAGTAGCTATTATGGGACATGGCGTAGTCGGCTCAGGCGTTGACGAAATCATCCGTACCCATAAGGAAAGACTCTTCTCCGCTATTGGCGAAGAGCTTGATGTAAAACACATCCTCGATTTAAGGGATTTCCCCGACAGTCCCCATGCTGACAGATTCACAAAGGACTTCGAGGATATTATCTCTGACGTTGAGGTAAGAGTTGTTGTAGAGGCAATGGGTGGTCTTAACCCAGCTTACGACTTCACCAAAAGATGCCTTAAAGCAGGCAAAAGCGTAGTTACCTCTAACAAAGAGCTTGTTGCTCATCATGGTGCGGAGCTTCTGCAGATTGCTAAGGACAACAACGCAAACTACCTCTTCGAGGCAAGTGTAGGCGGCGGTATTCCTATTATCCGCCCTTTAAGCAAGTGCCTTGCCGCCAATGAAGTTGACGAAATTGCAGGTATCTTAAATGGTACAACCAACTTTATTCTTACAAAAATGATTACCGAGGGTATGGGCTTTGATGAAGCATTAAAGCTTGCTCAGGAATTAGGCTATGCCGAAAAAGACCCCACCGCCGACGTCGAAGGTCATGACGCATGCAGAAAAATCTGTATCTTAGCATCTCTTGCTTACGGCAAGCACGTATATCCCGACAACGTACATACAGAGGGTATCTCCAAGATTACTCTTGAGGATGTTAAATATGCCGAAAACTGGGGCGGCGTTATAAAACTTATCGGCCGCTGTAAGGTAGAAGAAGACGGCAGAATGGATATCGGCGTTGCTCCTATGTTCGTTCCCAGTAAGAGTCAGCTTGCAAACATAAATGACGTTTTCAACGGCATTATGGTACGCGGTGATTGCACTGGTGACGTAGTATTCTACGGCAAGGGTGCAGGTAAATTACCCACAGCTTCCGCAGTTGTGGCTGACGTTATCGACTGTGCCCTGCACTTAAAACGCAGAAAGCTTATCTTCTGGGCAGATTCAAAAGAGCAGAACCTCCTCCCAAAAGAAGAAAGCAAATCCGCACTTTACATCCGCTTAAATACAGCGGACAAGGAGAATGCATACAATAAATTAACCGAAGCTTTAGGCGAGCTTACCGTTCTCACACGCGACAAGGCCCCCGAAAACGAGGCAGCCTTTGCCACAAAGTCTGAGGTTAAGTACGGCGAGGCTGTTAATGCTATTAATTCTATCGAAGGCATCGAGGTTCTCTCCGTTCTCAGAATCGGAAACTTATAATACTGAAAGGGTTATTAAGATATGAGTTTAATTGTTCAGAAGTTTGGCGGCTCTTCCGTTGCCGACAAAGACAGAGTAATGAATGTTGCCTCTATTGTGGCTGATACCTACAAAAAAGGTAACGACGTAGTGGTTGTTGTTTCTGCACAGGGCGACACCACCGACGACCTTATTGCAAAGTATAAGGAAATCGACGAGAATGCAAGCGACCGTGAGAAGGATATGCTTTTAGCCGCAGGCGAGCAGATTTCAATTTCTCTCCTTGCAATGGCACTTCACAAATTAGGCTGCCCCGCTGTTTCGCTTTTAGGCTGGCAGGCAGGCTTTGCTACCTCCTCGGCACATACACGTGCAAGAATCAAAAAGGTAGACACAACCCGTCTTAAGGCAGAAATCGCCAAAAAGCAGATTGTTGTTGTTGCAGGCTTCCAGGGTCTTAACAAGTATGATGATATCACTACTTTAGGCAGAGGCGGCTCTGACACAAGTGCAGTTGCTATTGCCGCCGCAATGCACGCAGACCTTTGTCAGATTTACACCGACGTTGAGGGTGTTTATACAGCAGACCCCAGAAAAATACCCGAAGCAATAAAGCTTCCTGAAATCTCTTACGACGAAATGCTCGAGCTTGCATCCTTAGGTGCACAGGTTCTTAACAACCGCAGCGTTGAGCTTGCAAAGAAATTCGGAATCGAGCTTGAGGTACTTTCAAGCTTAACACATAAACCCGGTACAATAGTAAAGGAGAAACCTAAAATGGAAAAAATTCTTATCAGCGGTGTA
>JAFUPE010000040.1 GCA_017481395.1 Ruminococcus sp.
CGTAAACGTCATTATCCGCAGGGTTTTCAAGGTCAAGTGTATTGAGAGGCTTTACTATGCTTTTTGAAAGCCACCTTGCCAAAAATGCTGACAAAATCAACGCCAGAATCATTATGACAACCATAGGAAAAAGAACATCTATAAGAAGTGCCACAACTGAATCCTGAGTTGCAGAAATACGAAGCACAGAGCCGTCCTCAAGCTTCTCGGCACGGTAAATCATTTTGAGGGTAAGGGTATCGGAGTTACGCTCGCTTTCACCAATTCCGCTATTGAGTGCTTCTCTGATTTCTTCACGATCTTTTTGTTTATCAATAGCCGCACTTTCAGCCTCGGTATCATAAAGCACAGTGCCGTCTGCCGCTACCCAAGTAATTCGGTAGTTTTTGCTTTGAAGCTCTTTTAAGTACTCTTCTCCGCTTAACTCCACACCCTGCACCGCAAGGCTTAATTCGTCAGCAAGGTAAGTAGAACTTACATTTGAAAAGTGATTGTAAAGCAGAAGAGTTACCAAATAAAAGCTGAGAATCAACACAGCAATTACCGCTAGGATAATCGAACGGAATATCTTTTTGGTCATCCCTTAGCCTCCATTCTGTAACCTACACCGATAACAGTTTCTATGTGCTTACCCTCTTCTCCTAACTTTTGGCGAAGAGTCTTGATATGCATATCGACAGTTCGGGATTCAACTGCATGCTCTACCCCCCACACAAGAGAGAGCAGCTTATCACGGCTGAAAACTATGCCGGGATTCAGCATAAATGTTTTAAGGAGCTCGTACTCCTTAAGTGTCAGAGTAATACGCTCGCCACTAACCGTTACCTTATGCTCGCTATCCTTTAACATTATGTTACCTGTGGTCAGGGTATCTGATGTGTTTTCTTCTCTTTTACAACGTCTGAGCACAGCTTTTATTCGGCTTACCATTTCCATTGTGCCGAAGGGCTTTACAAGGTAATCGTCAGCACCTCTGTCAAGGCCTTGGATTTTGTCAATCTCGGTACCCTTGGCAGTTGCCATAATAACGGGGATTCTCTCGGTTTCGGGGTTACTGCGGATTTCTTTAAGTATTTCCATACCGTCTTTACCCGGGAGCATTATATCAAGGACAATAAGGTCGGGGGTTTCGGTTTTAAGTGCTTCAAACAAAGCCTCTCCATCTGAAAATCCCTTTGCCTCAAAGCCGGTTTGCAAAAGAGTATAGACCTCTATTTCTCGGATTGTATTGTCGTCATCGACACAAAATATCATAAGTTCACTCTCCTTTATGAACTCCTGTTACAGAAAACTCTACCCACTCTGCAATATTAACTGCGTGGTCACCGATTCGCTCAAAGTATTTTGCAATCATAAGCAAATCTATGGCATATTCACCGTCCTCGGTGTTTTCTGTTATCATTTCAATAAGATTTGATTTAATGGTGTCAAAGCATTTGTCCACAACATCGTCATGCTCCGACACTGCTTTTGCCAAACTAAGGTCCTGTCTGACATAGGCATCAATGCTTTCTGTTACCATTCTTATGGTAGCCTCTGCCATTTTGCGAATTTC
>JAFUPE010000041.1 GCA_017481395.1 Ruminococcus sp.
AGATACCTTGCAGGTGTTGCCGCAGGTATGAAGCTCAACGAGATGATTGAGTCCGGCAAAATCACAGCTGACAAGGCTAAGATGGGTTATGTAGGTGCATTCACATACGCAGAGGTTATGTCAGGTTACACATCTTTCTACCTCGGTGCAAAGAGCATCTGTCCCACAGTTACTATGGACGTTAAGTTCACAGGTTCTTGGTACGACGAGCAGTTAGAGAAGGAAGCAGCTCAGGCTCTTATCGAGGGCGGTTGTGTTCTTATCAGCCAGCATGCTGACTCTATGGGTGCTCCCACAGCTTGCGAAACAGCAGGTGTTCCCAACGTTTCTTACAACGGTTCTACTCTTACTGCTTGCCCCAATACATTTATCGTTTCTTCACGTATTAACTGGGCTCCTTACTTCAAGCATATGATTGAGTGCGTTCAGACAGGCAAGGCTATCGAGGCTGACTGGACAGGTACAATCGAAACAGAGTCCGTTGTACTTACAGAGGTTAACGAGGCTGCTGCCGCTGAGGGTACAGTAGCTAAGATTGAAGAAATCAAGGCAAAGCTTCTTGACGGTTCCTTAAACGTATTCGATACAGCTAACTTCACAGTTGGCGGCGAAACACTTACAAGCTATATGGCTGACGTAGATTTCGACACAGCTTATGAGAAGGACACAGAGGTTATCGAGAACGGCGTATTCTATGAATCCAAGTTCCGCAGTGCTCCTTACTTTGATTTAAGAATTGACGGTATCAACCTCCTTGACGAGGCATACTAATATTATTTAAGCTGACAAGGGCGGGGCTTCAAAACCCCGCCTCGTTAATATATTGGCGTTTAGGTTTTAAAAGAGAATTCATATTAAGATTAAATTACAGGGACGATTATTAATCGCCCGACACGCTTATGTTACATCAATGCTTAGCGGACGGAAAATATATGTTCCTATGTGAATCTTCTTTTAAAAGTTAAATGGAGAAAAGGGGTTTTAAATTTGGGAAATAACATAGCAATTGAGCTAAAGAATATTACCAAAACCTTTGGTCCTAAGGTTATTGCCAACAAGGACGTTAACCTTACTGTTTTTGGCGGCGAAATACTTTCTATTCTCGGCGAAAACGGTTCGGGCAAAACTACCCTTATGAATATGATTTCGGGTATTTATTTTCCCGACGAGGGTCAGATTTTTGTTAACGGCAAGGAGGCGGTAATTGCCTCGCCTAAGGATGCCTTTCAGTACGGCATCGGTATGATTCATCAGCACTTCAAGCTGGTTGACGTTTTCACCGCCGCCGAAAATATTGTTTTAGGTGTTAGTGACGGCAGATATAACCTTAAGAAAAGCAAGGAAAAAATTAAGGATATTTGCGAAAAATACGGCTTTAATATTGACCTTGATAAAAAGATTTACACTATGTCTGTTTCTGAAAAGCAGACGGTCGAGATTATAAAGGTACTGTACCGCGGTGCCGACATACTTATTCTTGACGAGCCTACCGCTGTGCTTACTCCTCAGGAGACAAAAAGGCTTTTCGACATACTTCGCAATATGCGTGAGGACGGCAAGGCAATTATTATCATCACCCACAAGCTTAACGAGGTTATGGAGATTTCCGACCGGGTTGCTGTACTTCGCAAGGGCGAAAACGTAGGCGTGGTAAATACTAAGGATGTAGACCCCTCAAAGCTTACCGAGCTGATGGTTGGTGACAAGATTGAGCTTAACATTAACCGCACAGAGCCTAAAAATGTTGCCGACAGATTGGTGGTTAGGGGTATTACCTGCTTTAACCGCGAGGGCGTAAAGCTTCTTGACGACGTTACCTTTACCGCTAAGTCAGGCGAGATTTTAGGTATTGCAGGTATTGCAGGTAGCGGTCAGCGTGAGCTTTTAGAGTCAATTGCAGGTCTGCAGAAGCTTCAGAATGGTGAGATTATCTACCATAACCCCAAAACAGGCAATGCCGAAAATTTAAGAGACAAGACTCCTATGCAGATAAGAAACTTGGGCGTACGTCTTTCTTTCGTTCCTGAAGACCGACTTGGCATGGGCTTAGTAGGTAATATGGATATAGTTGACAATATGATGCTCAGGAGTTATCGACGCGGTAAGGGTATGTTTTTACACCGCAAAAAGCCTAAAAACCTTGCAAACGAAATCGTCGAGAGGCTTCAGGTTGTAACCCCCAGTGTGTCTACACCTGTTCGCAGACTTTCGGGCGGTAATGTTCAGAAGGTACTTGTAGGACGAGAGATTGCGTCTTCGCCTACAGTATTAATGGTTGCTTACCCTGTACGCGGTCTTGACATAAACTCATCTTACACAATTTTTAATCTTCTTAACGAGCAGAAGGAGCGAGGTGCCGCGGTTATCTTCGTAGGTGAAGACCTTGATGCACTTCTTGAGCTGTCGGACCGTATTATGGTTATCGGCTCGGGCAGAATTACAGGTACAGTTGATGCCCGTACCGCTACTAAAGAAGAAATCGGTCTTTTAATGACAAAATCCACCAAGGAAGGGGAGGGTGATACTAATGACTGATATAAAAAAGACTAAGCATCACCGCGAGCCTTTGGTGCACATAGTCAAGCGTGACGATTTGGCGTGGTGGCAGGCATGGCTTATCCGCATAGCCGCCATTGTAATTGCCGTTTTGCTTGTTGGTTTTATTTCGATGCTCCTTACTAAGGAAAGCTTCGGCGAAATTTATAATATTATGATTAAGGGCGTTTTCGGCAGACTTTTCGAAGGCGGCTCTACCACAATGCTCTGGAAGTTTTTACAGGAAACTGCAATCCTTTTGTGTTTGGCACTTGCGGTTACTCCTGCTTTTAAAATGAAGTTCTGGAACTGCGGTGCCGAGGGACAGGCTCTTATGGGCGGCTTAGCCTCTATGATTTGTATGATAGAGCTGGGCGACAAGCTTCCGTACCCTGTGCTTCTTGCAGTTGTTTTCATTACAAGTATGCTTGCAGGTGCTTTGTGGGGTGTTATTCCTGCTATTTTCAAGGCAAATTACAACACCAACGAAACACTTTTTACCCTTATGATGAACTACGTCGCTACTCAGATTATTAAGTACTACGTTTATATCGTTGGCGGCGGCTCAAATACAATTCAGCCTGTAGAGGCAGGTAACCTGCCTATGATAGGCGGTAACCGCTATCTTTTAAACGTGCTTATTGTAGCTGTGGTGACAGTTGCTGTGTTTATTTACCTTAAGTACAGCAAGCAGGGCTACGAAATTTCGGTAGTAGGCGAAAGCCAGAATACCGCAAGATACGTTGGTATTAACGTTAAAAAGGTTATTATCCGCACAATGCTGATTTCCGGTGCAATCTGCGGTATTACCGGTATGCTTTTGGTTGCAGGTACAGACCATTCTATCAATACCAACACAGTCGGCGGACAAGGCTTTACTGCTATTATGGTTTCTTGGCTTGGTCAGTTTAATCCCTTTATAATGGTGCTTATGTCTGCACTTACCGTATTTCTCAGAATGGGTTCGGGTAAGGTTGCTGACACCTGCTCGCTTAATCCGTCATTGGCTGATGTATCGGTAGGCATTGTAATTCTGTTTGTTGTAGGCTGTGAATTCTTCATCCGTTATTCGGTTAAGTTTAAGCACAGCAAAAAGGAGGTTAAGGCATGATTATTTCTTTCATTTGCCGTGCTATACTTTTAGGCGTGCCTCTTCTTTTTGGCTCGGTGGGTGAGATTATCACCGAAAAATCCGGCCATCTTAACCTTGGTATTCCCGGCGTTATGTATGTGGGTGCCATTAGCGGTGTTATCGGCTCCTTTATGTACGAAAACGCCTGCGGTAACGACATAGCAAGTATGAACCCGTTCCTTGCGGTTTGTATTCCTTTGCTTTGCTCTATTATCGGCTCTGTAATTATGGGCCTTATCTACAGCTTTTTTACCGTAACACTCAGAGCTAATCAGAACGTTACAGGTCTTGCGCTTACTACCTTCGGTATAGGTCTGGGTAACTTCTTCGGCGGCTCTCTTATAAAGCTTGTAGACAGCGACATGCCCTCTATTGCTCTTAAGTCAAGCGATTTCTTCAAGGCTCAACTTCCTTTTGCTGATGATTTGGGCGGGGTAGGCAAGTTGCTTTTCTCGCATGATTTCTTAACCTACCTTGCAATCATTTTTGCTGTTGTTGCAACCTTTGTTTTGAAACGAACAAGAGTGGGACTTAACCTGCGTGCAGTAGGCGAAAATCCTGCCACAGCAGATGCGGCAGGTATCAACGTTATAAGATACAAATACGTTGCAACCATGATAGGCTCTGCCGTTGCAGGCTTAGGCGGTTTGCAGTATGTAATGGCTTATGCTGACGGTGTATGGTCCAACAACGCATTCGGTGACCGCGGTTGGATGGCAATTGCACTTGTAATTTTTGCACTTTGGAATCCTTCTCTTGCTATTGCAGGTTCCTTCCTTTTCGGTGCACTTTGCAATGCAAACAACTACATTCAGGGCTTGGGTACAGAAACTCAGGAGCTTTTCAAGCTGTTGCCTTACGTTGTTACAATCATTGTTCTTGTATTTACAAGCATGCGTAAAAAGCGTGAGCACCAACCCCCCGAAAGCTTAGGACTTTCATATTTTAGAGAAGAAAGATAGTTAAAAGCTCTCCGATTTTTTCGGAGAGCTTTTTTGATGAAATATTGTTTCACAATATGAAATACGCAAGCGTATGAAGTATCTGTCGATATGAAGTATTTGCCAAAGGCAAATATGAAGGGTCGCTACGCTCCGATTTATAGTAAATAAAATATGATTGCACGCGTCAGCGTGGCAATACTTCATTTTTACATCCAACACGAAAAACACCACCGAGGCTTTAGTTTTCCTCGGTGGTGTTTTTATATTTTAACTTCCAAATTCCCTATTAATAATTTTTGTTTACTACAATCATTTCGGTTTCGTCGTCGTCAGAACCGATAATGCCAAGGTCAGAGTCGTCGTCAGACCAATCTGAGTACATGTAGTCGCCGTAGAAGTATACGTCCTTTAATTCGGCGGATACTGTACCCGAAAGCTTTACAGCTTTTTCTGCTGTGTAATTGATAAGATAAGTGTCTCCCTTTGAATCCCGCTGAATGTCAAAGCCGTCAAGCACTTCGGCAAGCACGCCGTCGGCGTCGCATTTATACATCATACCCATAAGGCATTCGAAGCTGTAATCCTCAGAAATTTCGTCATAAAGCTGGCTTGACATTTTTTCGGGGTTTTTAATGTAATCCAGTATTTCCTTGCTTGCTTCTTCGTTTGCAACACCTAAGGTGTAGTAATAGTAGTAGTATAAATCATCCTGCATATCCTCGACCTCGTATTCGAAGCCGATTCTGTCCAAGACACCGTTTTCGATAATCTCAACGTACTTGTCGTAATCTTTTTCATTGCAGAAATATGTGCCTGAGCTGTAGTCGGTGTAGTAGGTAGAATAATTAATTAAATCTTTTCCTTCTTCAAATACGCTTACGTCGTAAATGCAGAAGATATCGCTGATAGAGTTATAATCAGAGGAGTAGCAGTACGTATCCGAAAGAAGCACAGGTACGTCTTCGTCGGTTACAACTACAGAATCGGCTCCGTAATATCTATCGTAACTTGAGTATAGGTTTGCACTGTCGGGAAGTCTTTTGTAGGTTTCGCCGTTAAACGTAATTGTCATTTTATCTTTGCTTAAAATCGCATGATTTGCCTTCATTTCGTCAAGGTAGTCACAGCCTGCAAAAAGTGCGGTTAATGCCACGATAGAAAGGCACAAAGCAATAATTTTAATAATTCTTTTCATAGGTGCCTCCTTACTCAAGATTGAGCTTTTTCTTCATAATAGTGTGTGCCACAAGGTAGTAAACCGTACCCATTATAGCCTCGAATACGATAAGAGCGATAAGTGCCACATGCACAAACTCGGTGGGGTTGAGGTATATCCAATCCATAAGGTCTAAGAAAAGCTCGGAGTCCTGGAATACTGTCATGAATACCATACCTAAGGTTACTATAATCTGGGTAAGGTAGTAATAACCGAAGTATACGCCTAAGGCTAAAAGCACGCGGCTTCTCTTTGCAAGCTGACCGATACACATACAAGCGTAGAAAAGCATAAAGCTTACGCCGATAGAAATAAGAGCCAAAATTGCAAATTCTAAAATATAGAGGCCAAGGTTTGCACCCAACTGTTCTGATGCCATACCAAAAATGAAGTTTGCCGCTTTAAAGATTTCTACCAACAGCTCGCCGCTGGTGGCAATGCAGAAAGCCGCAAAAATTATTGCGATAGATGCTATGTAAGAAACACCTGCACACAATAGCTTTGTAAAAATATGTGCCTCGACCGACACAGGCAGGGTAAAGGTTAAGTAACCTTCTTTAGAGAAAAGATTTCTGTAAAATCTTATAATGCAGGAAACAATTGTGTAAATATTGCCTACTACAAGGCCGATTGTAAGAACAACAATCGAAGAAACGCTTATGATGTCGTAGATAACCGAGTCGTTTTCGAAAATCACAATTATTCTTGTAATAAGAGAAAGACCCAAAAGTATAACGTACATCGGCACAAGCATACGGGCAAGTGCCATGAATTCGTGTTTTATAAGCTTCTTTACCATCTGAATACCTCCCTGAACAGCTCGTCAACGCTCATGCCGTTTTCTTCTCTGATTTCGTCAACGGTCTTGTGAAGCTTAACTACACCCTTGTCGATAAAAATTACTTCGTCCAAAATCTGCTCGATATCGGAAATAAGGTGAGTTGACAGTAAAACCGATGCCTCGGGGTTGTAGTTGTTGATGATTGTTGAGATAATGTAATCTCTGGTAGCAGGGTCAACGCCTGCAATAGGCTCGTCAAGCACGTAAAGCTCGGCATTTCGGCTCATTACCAAAATAAGGCAAACCTGTTCTTTGTTACCCTTTGAAAGTGTCTTGAGCTTAACGCTTGCATCAATGTCAAGGTTTTTGAGCATTTTATATGCAAGCTCGGGTCTGAAATCAGGGTAGAAGTCAATAAACATATTGACAATCTGCTCTACCGTCATCCAAGAGTTTAAGTAGCTTGAGTCAGGCAGATAGGATACCTTGCTCTTTGTCTCTACGCCGGGGGTAAAGCCGTCGATAGTAAGCTTGCCGCTTGTTGGGGTCAAAAGACCGTTTAAAATTTTAATAAGTGTGGTTTTGCCCGAGCCGTTGGGACCAAGCAAGCCAATGATTTTGCCTCGGGGAATAACTAAATCTACCTCATTTAAGGCCGTTATTCTGCCGTAGGTCTTAGTAAGATTTTCGCATTTTAAAAGTTCACTCATTCTTTCCACTCCTCCACATACCTTTTGGTTTGCTCACTGCTCATTCCAAGAGCATTCATCTGACCGAAATAGTCCGCAGTTTTGCTTACTATAAGCTCTTCTACTGCATCCTTTGCGGTCTCTGTATGAGCTGACACAAACCATCCCGAACCGCGTACCGAGTAAATAATACCCTTTTGGTCAAGCTGCTCGAAGGATTTCTGCACAGTGTTCGGGTTAACACCTGCCAAAACTGCAACTTCACGAACAGACATAAGTCGCTCGTTTGGTTTGAACTCGCCTGCGGCGATTTTGACACAAATCTGCTCGCATATCTGGGGGCAGATTGGCCTTGTTTTATCAAGCTTCCAGCTCATTCACATACCTCCTTAATTTGTACTGTACTACTGTACTAATACGATAATACAATAATTGTTTCTCCGTGTCAACCCTTTTTGAATAAAAAATTGAGAAAATATGTTAATCTACCCAAAGCCTTTCTGTTGACAAATGCTTTTAGGGGGATATAATTAATTTTTGGAATAAATCTAAAGAAGGAATTATTATGAAAAACAAAGACTTAACCGTTGGCAATCCGTCAAGGGTTTTGCTGGGGTTTTGCTTGCCGCTTTTTGCAAGCGTTGTGTTTCAGCAGCTTTATAATCTTGCTGACAGCTTTGTGGCGGGCAGGTTTTTGGGCGAGGATATGCTGGCGGCGGTTGGTAACGGCTATGAGGTAACACTTTTGTTTATAGCTTTTGCCTTTGGGCTTAACATAGGCTGTTCGGTGGTAGTGTCTCAGCTTTTCGGTGCAAAAAAGCTTAATGACCTTAAAACGGCGGTATTTACCACTTTTATTGCCACAGCAGTTATATGCGTAGCTTTAACTATTCTGGGCGAAGTCTTTTGCAAGCCTATGCTGCTTCTTATAAATACACCCGAAAGCATTCTTTACGACTCGCAGGTGTATCTGTATGTTTATATAGGAAGCCTGCCGTTTGTTTTCTTTTATAATGTATCCACCGGTATTTTCTCGGCTTTAGGCGACAGCAAAACGCCTTTTCTGTTTCTTGCGGCTTCATCTCTTGCCAACATAGGGCTTGACATACTGTTTGTAATGCTGTTTCCTCAGTGGGGGACTGCAACCGTAGCTTGGGCAACGTTTATATGTCAGGGAATAAGCTGTATTTTGGCAGTGGCTTTTGTACTGAAAAGGCTTAAAACCATAAAGACCGAGGGTAGGGTAAAGGTATTTTCGTGGAGTATGCTCAGACGAATTTCAGTAATTGCCGTACCAAGCATTTTACAGCAAAGCTTTATTTCTGTTGGCAACATTGTAATTCAGGGTATTATAAACAGCTTCGGCACAAGCGTGGTGGCGGGTTATTCGGCTTCGGTTAAGCTTAATAACCTTGTAATTACCTCTATGATTACCGTAGGTAATGGTATCTCTAATTACACTGCACAGAACTTAGGTGCAAAGAAGCTCAGCCGAGTTAAAAGCGGCTTTACTGCAGGACTCAGGATTGTATGGCTTATTGCCGTACCCTTTGCACTTCTTTACTTTTTCTTCGGAGAAAACCTTTCTGCAATATTTATGAAAGCTCCTACAGAAGAAGCACTTTTAAGTGCAAAAACGTTTTTGCAGATTGTGTCTCCATTTTACGTTATGGTGGCTATGAAGCTTACCGCCGACGGAGTTTTACGGGGACTCGGAAAAATGGGTTTCTTTATGGCGGCAACCTTTACGGATTTGGTGCTCAGGGTAGGACTATCCTTTGTGCTCAGCCGATTTTTCGCCGATACGGGAATATGGATGAGCTGGCCCATAGGTTGGGGTGTAGCAACGGTGATGTCGGTAACTTTTTATATTTTGTCAGTAAAAGGTAAATCAAAAAAGCAAGAATAAATAAAAACACCGCACCTTGTAACAAAAATCAAGGTGCGGTTTGCTCTATACAAAGCCCGTTGTTGATATGGGTTTAATGAATTTTAACATAGGCGACACGCCTTATTGCGGTGACGGTATCAGTCAATAATTTGTCGCCTAAGCTTGTCCATACGATAGTCAAGCTCTGAGCTTAAATCGGCACATTTTTTCAGCTCGTCTGCCATTTCCTCTGAAAATTCAAAATCCTTTTTGTATCTGAGCTGATGCTCAAGACTTGCCCATACATCCATAGCAATGGTGCGAAGCTGGATTTCTACCTTCATAATTCTTTTTTCGTTTGCAAGAAAAATCGGAACGGTTACCAGTAGATGCAGACTGCGATAGCCGTTTAGTTTAGGATGAGCTATGTAATCCTTTTTGCGGATGAGGGTGATGTCGTCCTGACTTAAAAGTGCGTTTGCTATCATATAAACGTCGTCGGTAAAAGAGCAGATAACTCTGATTCCTGCAACGTCGTTTAAGTATTCCTCTATATTTTCTACGGTTAAGCTAAGGTTGTTTCGCTCAAGCTTTTCGGTAATACTTAAAATGCTTTTAAGCCTTGTTTTGATTGTGTTAATAGGATTTCTGTCGTGCTGCAGAGAGAATTCCTCGTTAAGCACATTAAGCTTTGTTTGAACCTCCATAATAGCACATTTGTAGTACGCCATAAGCGAGGTCATGGTAGTAGAATTGTCTTTAACCCATTTTAACGCCTGTGGGTTAACGTATTCGAAAATCTGATTGTCCTTTTTAGATTTCTTTTTATTATCCATTTCATATCTGCCTTTCCTTATTGCTTTAAGCATAAGCGTTTTGCAGGTTTTTGTCAATTAAGATAATGTAAACTGTTTCTGTAGATTTGGTGAAATTTTATGTTGACAAACCAAAGCTTTTGTTGTAAGATATGTAATGTTCCTTGTAAAGAGGTTAAGTGCTGAAAGCTCGGTATGATTACTTCTTAATTATTACTTATATTTATTACATCAAACATGGGGGTATAGCTCAGCTGGGAGAGCGCTTGAATGGCATTCAAGAGGTCAGCGGTTCGATCCCGCTTATCTCCACCAAAACGACATTCTTCAATCGAAGGGTGTCGTTTTTTATTTCTTTGATGTTTATATTCTGGTATTTAGTGATTTTGTGATTGTTTTATTTAAATGGAGATTTTATACAAACATATAATTAGGTTTCAGTAAGAAAATTAGTGGTTGCTTTTTAGAAAGATGTATTTTTTATAAATTGGGGGCATAATTTTTTTAGGATACTATTGATTTTTTTTTCTTGTTCAGTTAAAATGTATGAAAGGAGATTACTTCGTGAAAGCCGAAGAAATAATAAAGAGGAGAGAAAAAATGGTTGTTTTAGATGTAAAATTAGATAATTTTTATGCATTTAGAAATTTTCATATGAATCTGACTTATCCCAAAAAAATTGTGGGCTCATATATTAAGGATGAACATTTGCTTGACAGACCTAACTTCCGATATAAAAAGGTAAATATTTTATTTGGTGCAAATGCTTCGGGCAAAACCACTTTTGGACGTATTTTGATGAAAATTTTTAATTTCATCCATAGAAAAAATTATGATCATATCACAGAGGTTATTTGTGAGCGTGATAAAGAGGCGTCGTTCACTTTGGATTTAGCGTCCCAAAATAACGTTTTTTATCGTGTAATATGCTCGGTTTCTCCCTGTCGAGAAAATAAATATAGCTCTGAAGATATTAAAGTTGAAGTCCGCAAAGAAAATATAGGAATAAGAGACAGCTACGAATCCTGTGTCAGCAGAATAGAAAAAACACCGTTTGTTCCTGCGGATAATTATGTTAATGAGTTAGAAAAAGTAGAAGGACTTACTTGGATGTTTGAATATCCAAGAGATAATCAGCGGATTCTATTGCTTCGTAATAAGGATGAAATTTTTAGGTCTGTTCTTGAAAATGTATTGAAATCATTAGACCCTTCTATTAAAGAAGTAAAGATATCTCAAGATGTCGACAGTGCCTATGTTATTCATCTTCAAAATGAATCGATAATTATTCAAAGTGGGATAGCGTTAGATACAGATATGCTGTCCAGCGGTACTAAGTCGGGCATTGAAATTGCAAATATGCTTTCTTTACTAATACAAAAACGTAAGAATTTTTATTATTGTGACGAAAAATTTTCGTATATTCACAGCGATATCGAGAAAGCCTTACTGTCATTGATGATAGATTTTGTCGGCCCGAATGACCAGTTGTTTTTTACTACTCATAACACCGACATATTAGACATGAATCTGCCAAAGCATACTTTTACTTTTTTGCGTAAAGATGTTAATAATAAACAGCTTCCCATTACATGTGTAGAAGCCTCGTCATTGCTTAAGCGTAGCACAGACTCATTAAGGAATGCTGTAGAGAACGATTTGTTTTCTACTGCACCTGCTGTAGAGTTGATTTACTCCATTGCAGATATGCGTGATGAGGAGTGATTAATATGAAGAATACTAATATTCAGTATTACGTTGAAGGTGAAGACGAGAAAAAACTTGTGAATACACTAAAAAACGAATTGGGTGTTATTTTATCAGGTAAAGTTCAAAAATTAAATGTTATAGAAAACAGAATTACTAATAATATTTTAAGAACACTAAAGAATGGTACGGTTGTTGTACTGATTTTTGACACAGACACCAATAATGTGGATATTCTGAACAGTAATATTAAAAAGCTTAATTCTTGCCCTTTTATATCAAAGGTTATTACTATTCCGCAGGTTCCCAATTTAGAAAAAGAATTGATTCGCAGTTGCAATATTAAAAAGATAACAGAGCTGTTAAACAGCCGTTCTAAAAAAGATTATAAAAGCGACCTTATACATGTTACAAATCTGGATTGTAAGCTTAAAGAGCATGAGTTTAATATAAAGCTGTTCTGGAGTCAACAGCCTGAGGCACCGTATCAAAACATAGCTAACGATTCGGAAAAAATTAAAATATATAATTAATAGGCATTAAACGACATTCTTCAATCGAAGGGTGTCGTTTTTCTTTTTGCTAAAGGTTTGCTAAAAGTATCGAAATATATAAAAATATTAGTGATAGTGTCAGCGGTTTGTATTGACTGTTAAAATTCTATTTGATATAATTATTCTGTACCATTATATGTTAAAGTATATGTACATCAATTTCGCTTTTTCAGGAGGACTTATGGAAAAGATTAAAAACTTACTCAGGAAAATAAAGGAACTTGTTTTACGCAAAAAAGTTCTCTTTATTATAATTGCGGCAGTGTTGATTGTTGCAATTATCGGCACAACACTGTTTTTTGCATTACCCGGTGTGTTTTCCAAGCCCGGCGAAGGTGACAATGATGACACAGGTTCATCAGGCGGCAGCACTGCGTACAGTGTGAGCGTTAAAACCGAAGGCGACAGGGCCTTGGCTGAAATCGACGTATACGTATATGCCGACTCAAATCTTGAAGATTTGATGGATTACAAGAAAACCAAAGAAGACGGCACAGCTTCCTTTATCCTTAAGAAGAGCAGTGACTATGCAATTGTTCTTTCCGGTGCACCTAAGGGCTACGCCGTTGACGAAAGCTATAAGTTCGACGGTGAAAGCGCTGAAATTGTTCTTAAGTCTTCCATTATTACAGACGAAGACTTGTCGACCGCTACACTTGGCATTGGTGACGTAATGTATGACTTTTCGGTTACTACCTCAAAGGGGGACAAGTTTACCCTTTCTGAGGTATTAAAGGAAAAGAAGCTGGTAGTTCTTAACTTCTGGTACACAACCTGTACTTGGTGTCTTGAAGAGTTTCCTGTTATGAACGAGGTTTATAAGGATTACAGCGATGACGTTGCAATAATCGCCCTTGACCCCATGGACGATGCAAAGGCGGTTGAGGCTTTTGCCAACCAGTACGGCTACGAATTCCCCATGGCATCTTGCCCCAGTTCGTGGTCAAATACCTTTGGCATTACAGGCTATCCTACCTCTGTGTTTATTGACCGCTATGGCGTAATCAGCGTTGTAGAGGCAGGTGCTATTACAAGCAAGCGTCCCTTTGTGAGTGCTTTTGAGCATTTTACTGCTGATGATTACAAACAGGTTATCTGCGAAAATGGTATCGGCGACCTTGTTACTCAGATTAAGCCTACTTATACAATGGATACATCTGAGGCTATCAGTGCTTTAATCAACAAAGGCAACGTAAACGTTACCTACCGCCCTGAAACCGAGGATGAAAACGCCGAGTATATCTGGCCCTTTATTGCAGGCGAAAAGCTTGGTGAGGATTGTGTTTATGCATCTAACGTAGGTATTGATGATTCCTATGCTATTATGTATGCCGACGTTACCTTGAAAAAGGGCGAGGCACTTGGTTTTGATTATCTGATTTCCTCCGAAAGACTTAACGACGTTATGTATGTAATCGTTGACGACGAGGACGTGTTCCAGATTTCGGGTGTTTCCGAGAAGGAAGAGTGGCAGAGCTGCTACCCCTGTGTTGCAGAAGAAGACGGTACCTACGAGGTTGCCTTCTGCTTCCTTAAAGACAGCGACACCGCCGAAGGCGATGACACAGTTTACATCGACAACGTTCGTGTTGTTGACAAATCCGAAATTGATGTTGCTACATATCTGCCCCGTGAGGCAGCTACTACCAAAGACGGCGAAACCTTTAAATATGTAGACTTGGTTTATAACGAAAACGACAGCTACTATCACGTAGGCTCTGCCGATGGTCCTTTGCTTTTAGCAAACCTTATTAACTACACTCAGTTCAATGAGGAACAAACCCTTCACGACATTGTATATAACGGCGATGCCGATAAGGATGGCGTAAGACTTTACGATAAGGTAGAGGAAGGCGGACTTGGAATGGTTACCTACTTCTCTTATGCTTCTAACTCAAGCCTCAGCGGTGTTTGTACAGTAACCAAGGAGCTTGCCGAAATGCTTAAGCAGGTTGCCGAGGTTGCAGGTTTTGAGGATGATGAAAATGAGTGGCTTAAGATTTGTAAGTATTATCAGGCTTACGGCCCCGACACTACTCAGCTTGAGGACCCCATCAAAGGTCTTGCAGGCTTCAATGCTTTTGAAACAGTAGTAGGTACAAACGTTGAGTCTAACAGTTTCTATTACGACAGACCCATTATCCCCAGAGGCTTGTTCTCTAAATTCGTACCCACTCAGTCAGGTGTATACCGCATAACTTCCAAGAGCGACTACGAAGACGGTATCGAGGCATGGATTTTTGACAAGGATTGTCAGCTTATTTACACCTATGCCCACGACGAGAGAATGTATGACGATACCAAGAACTGCTCTATCGTGTATTATATGGAAGCAGGCGAGACCTATTACATTAATATGGCATTCTGGGATATATACGCCACAGGTACCATTAATTACGACGTAGAGTATGTTGCTCCTTCATTAGAGCTTTTCCGTTTGGCTTCTCCCGGATTCTTTACTTATGATACTGACGCTACAGGCAGTGCAATGTATGACGTTATCGACGGCGGTATTACTCCTGTGCTTAAGGATGACGGCTATTACTATGAAGCCGAGGGCGGCAGTTTGATTTACGCCGACTTCGAGGGTATTACAAATATCTTTGGCAATACAATTGTAAATATGATAGATATGGGTAGCTTCGACTTTAGTAAGTCCGAAAGCGACCACGAGATTCTTGCTTACTTAAAGAACAACGACAATGACGTGGACAAAACCACCGAATACCTTGAAGAGCTTTGGGGCGAGGATTTTGACAGATACGCCGAGGAATATCAGATTGACGATATTTTCGAGGGTAAGTTCCATGGCACAGGCGAGGATTACACCGAGCAGATGCGTAAATACCTTGATAAGATTGACCATTCCTCCAATACAGAACGCAACGGCTGTGTTCCTGTAGACGAGGGACTGGTTGAAATCTTAGAGCTTCTTATGAATAAGTACACCTTCGAAGATGTAGATAATTCTTGGCTCAAGGTATGCTACTACTACGACTACCTCGGAGCTGAGGCTTGATTATTAAGAAGGAACGGTAGATTATGAAAAATTTTAAAAAAGTTATTTCCGTTTTGCTTTTGGCTGTTCTTACCTTGTCGGCTGTTTCTCTGACCGCTTGCGGTTCGGGAGAAACAACCTACAAGGTTACCGTTAAGGATGCAGTCGGTACTCCTTATACATCCGGCGTAATCGTTAGATTTATGAAGGGCGGCGAGCAAGCTGCAATGCAGACTGTTGACGAAAACGGCGTTGCTTCAAAAACACTGGCAAGCGGCAAGTATGATATTGAGCTTAAGTTTGCCGATGACGGCACCGATTGCTATTATGATGAAAACCTTCAGGTTACAGCAAGCGACAACGAAATCGACGTTATCTTGGCTCAGAAGCTCAGCTCAGAGCCCGAGGTGCTTTTTGCAAGCGGCGAAGAGTTTGATGCCTATGCTATCGACGCTGGCTGTACTTATGTAAGCCTAAACCCCGATAAGCGTAACTACTTTTTGTTTGTTCCTGCAGAAGCCGGTAATTACGAGGTTTCGGTAGCAGAAAATAACGATACACAAATCGGCTATTACGGCTCAACCCATTTTGTGCAGGAAAATTCAGCCGCCGAGGTTGTTGACAACAAGTTCACTCTTTCTGTTACCAATGATATGATTGGTACAGGTCAGGGAGGAACTTCGGTAATGGTTATAGGCGTTGACAACCATTCCAAGGATAAGGACGGTTGTATACTCGTCGTTAACCGCACAGGCGACCCCGAGAAAACCCTTGCAGATGAGCCTTGGACAATTTACGAGAAAACTGCTGAGCTCAGCCCCTACACCTTGCCTCAGGGTGCAACTATCAAGGAGTTTGACTTAACAGCTTCTACTTCTAAGTACAATCTTGTTTATAGCGAAGCAGACGGCTTCTATCATCTTGATTCAAAAGACGGTGCTTTGGTACTTGTTCGACTTGGCAAGGATTGCCAGTACATTAACTGCTTTAAGTCCATGCTTGACCGTTCGGGCGTAGTAAAGTATTTCTTTGACGATAACGGCGAATTCGTTAAGAAGGAAAGCTACTCTGAATGTCTTTTAGAGTATATTGATTGTGCTGATGAAAAAGAGGGTGTTTACCCCTTAACCGAAGACCTTAAGTACATAATTCAGCAACGCGGCGAATATGCCCAGTGGTGGGATTTTGAAAGCAGTAACTTCCGCTTTCAGGATGCCGACGGCAATAATATGCCCGAGATTAATACCGAGATAGCATGGCTTTTGATGTCTTGCTACATTGAGTGATTATTATGAAAGCTATTATAAGTAAATGTACTTGCCTTGTGTTAGCACTTATGGTTGTCCTTTTGTGTGCAGGTTGCAGTAATAACGAAGAACCTCAGGCTCCCACACTTACTGCTGATGCTGTTCTTTCTGAAAGCAATTACCGATTGGGCGACACAATGGGCGACTATACTGTAACCGATATTAACGGTGTTAGTTATAAGTTTTCCGATATTCTAAAAGACAAAAAGGCAATTGTGCTTAACTTCTGGTTTATTAACTGCGGTCCCTGCAGAATTGAATTTCCTTATATGAATGAAGCCTACGAAAGCTTCAAGGAAGATATTGAAATTCTTGCAATCAATCCGGTGGGGGACAGCGAGGCGGACATCAAAGCCTTTGCCGAGGAAAACAGCTTAAGCTTTCCTGTAGTAACAGGCGACACAGCGTGGAATACTGCTATGAATATTCAGGGGTATCCCACAACTGTGGTAATCGACAGAACAGGCGTTGTCTCTATGAAGCATACAGGCTACATAGACTCTACCGAAACTTTTAAGGATATTTTTGAGTTTTTTACTAAAGACGGCTATACCCATACTATAGTAAATAACCTCAGCGATATAAAGTAAATTTTAGAAGGTGGTACCAATGAAGAAATTATTAGTATTGTTTACTGCTCTTTGTCTTGTGCTTTGTCTTGCCGCTTGCGGCGAAGGTTCAGGTACTGCAGTAAATACCGACCCTGCAGAGACTTCCTCTGTAGCCGAAACAACTCCCGCTGTAACCGAAAGCACAGCTTCCTTTGTGGTAAAGGTTACAGATAAAGACGGCAATGCCTTAAAGGGTGTTATGCTTCAGATTTGCAAGGATACCTGCATTCCTATGATGACAGACGATAACGGTGTGGCAAGCTTCAATATCGAAGTAACCGACGAGCACAAGCTTTCTGTTTTGAGCTGTCCCGAAGGCTATGTTTATAACGGCGAAGCAGAGGTTTACCTTGAAGATGGCATGACAGAGTTTACAGTTGAGCTTGATGCTCAGTAATAGGGGAGGAATACGAAATGTTTAATAAAAAGCTTTTTTCTATTATAAGTCTTGTTCTTGCAAGCTTTATGCTTCTTTCTCTTGCGGCTTGCAACAATAACACAGGCACCAGTACAGCAGACGAAAGCACTGCAGGCGACACCTCAACCGCTATTACAACAGCCGGTGAGAGCACAGCAACAGAGGCTTCCTCTTCAACTGCACCAAGCTCAACTGCACCAAGCTCAACTGCCGCTACAACTACAGCAGGCTCAGAAGGCTCACAGGGAGGTCAGTCAACAGATGCTCCTGTAGCTATAAATCCCGACGGCGAAGAAATCATCGGTGCAGGCTCAAGCTCTCAGCCTTACCTCGAAACACCCGACTCAAGCATGACAGTTACAACAGTAAAGGTTCCTGCAGGCAAGGCCCTTTACTACGACATTTATCGTGTTGGCGGCAAATACTTAGAGATTAATGACAGCGACGCCTACGTAATTTACGAGGGCACACGTTATGATGCTAATGGCGGCAGCGTTTCCTTTGTTGTCGGCTCAGCTCTTGCAAGCGATGCTGTAAGCTTTCAGATTGGTAACTCCGGCTCAAGTGCAAAGAGCTTTGAAATCTGCTTCTACGATTTATACGGCTCCTTTGACAACCCTGAGATTATCGACAAAATGAATGCAAAGTGGATTACTACAGACCTTTACGCAGGCAACGACGCAGGCTATAATTACAAATATACTGCTGAAAAAACAGGTACACTCCGCTTTTACGTAAAGAATGCATTGGATGAGTTTCTTTTCTCTGCAACACGCAATATGAATTCCGACGGTATGCTTATTCCTGTTCAGAGCACCTTTGTCGACAATGTTAAGTCCGACAGCAACGGCAACTACATCGAGGTAGAGGTAGTTAAGGGCGAGACCGTTACAATTGCAGTATCTTCTTATCCTATGGGTGCTTACTATCCTGCTGTAACCGTTCAGTGGTATGGCACATATGCCAACTAATCAATAAAATATTTATATATTTTACATAATTTTTGTAATAGTTGTTGCATTCTGCAAAAAAGTGCAGTATAATTACAATAATTTATTATTCGACGAAGGTCGTATAAAATATAAAGGAGAGGATACCAATGAAAAAAATCTTATCTATGGTTTTGTGCATATTGATGGTTGCATCCGTATTCGCAATTCCTGTATCAGTAAGTGCATCAACCGCTGACGAAGCAGTGTTTGATCCCACTACTACAATGTACTACACAGTAGACTATGTACGTGCAGACGGCTCTATGAGCTGTTGGGACGATGCATACGTTTACGAGTGGACTCCTGCAACAGACGGCACTCTCATTCTTGAGAATGACGACAGCTGTGACGACGCATGGGTTGTTGTTGGTTCTAATATCGACATGTCTGCAAGCGCAGCCCTTGAGCCCGAAATGACAAGTGCTTCTGTAGAAGTTACAGCAGGCGTACCCTACACCATTTCTGTAATGACATGGTCTGAGAATTCAGGCGCAGTTGCTTTCTGGGCATTCTTTGAAGAGGGTTCTTCTGACTCTGCACTTGAGGGTGCCGGCACATACGAGAATCCCTACGTTATCGATAGCACAGTTACAGAGCTTCCTGCTATTGCAATGGGCGAAACAAATTACTATGCTATTTCTGCTGACCCCATCACCACATACAACCTTTCCGTTCGCGGCGGTTTTATGATGGATTCTTTCGACCTCTATGTTATTAACAACGATACAACTGTTAGCTCTATGATGGGTCAGGCAGTTGTTGAAAACATTGCTCCCTTCATGGCAACACAGAAGATTGTTTTCTCTATTACTAACACAGCTCTCGGCGAGGGCGGCCCCTACACATTCGAGTTAATTGCTAACGAAGCAAGCACACTGGGTACTGCTGAGGACCCCGATACTTTAGTTCTCGATGCAATCACAACTGCTGATATTGCAGGTGCTACATACTACTATGCTTACACAGCAGAGCAGGACGGCACACTTGCAATCCAGTTTATGATTACTGACGATTGGGTTTGCTCTATTTCCGGCGGTGCTGCAGATGCAGTTTACTTTGAGTCTTATGCAGAGGACGCAGTTAACCCCGTTACTTACCCTGTAACAGCAGGCGAAGAGATTATCGTTTGGGTTGCTGTTAATGATTTCACAGCAGGTTCCGTATACTTCAAGGCTACTTTCGAGGCTGCTCCCGTACTTCCTGAGCACACCTACAACGTAGCTGGCGAAGCAGAGCTTTGCGGCGAGGGTTGGAACCCTGCAGCTAACCAGATGACATACGACGGCGACGGCACATGGAGCATTACTTTCGAGAACGTTCCTGCAGGCGACCACGAGTTCAAGGTTGTTCAGGACGGTGCTTGGAATAACCCCGACTTTAACCTCGAGGGCAGTGCAAACGGTGCAGGTAACGCAGTTGTAACAGTAGAGGTTGACGGTTCTACAGTTATTATCGGCTTCGACGGCGAGAAGGCTATTATCGAAGACATTATTGCTCCTGAGCTTCCTCCTGTAGATGAGCCTGCAACAAAGGATGAGCCTGTTGTTGACGACGCTACAAAGGATGAGCCTGTTGTTGATGACGCTACAAAGGACGAGCCTGTAGTTGACGACGCTACAAAGGACGAGCCCGTGGTTGACGACGCTACAAAGGATGAAGCCACAAAGGACGAGGCTACAAAGGATGAGGCTTCTAAGGACGAGGCTTCTAAGGACGAAGCTTCTAAGGACGAAGCTTCTAAGGACGAGGCTACAAAGGATGAGTACGCAGTTGGTGACGTTAACCGCGACGGCGAGTTAAACATCAAGGACGTTACAGCTATCCAGAAGTACCTTGCAAAGCTCGAAGAGTTCGACGAAGCTCAGGTAGCTATTGCTGATTACAACGAAGACGGCAGAGTATCCATTCAGGATGCTACAAGAATTCAGAAGAAGTTAGCAAAGCTTATTTAACTTAGCTTAGGTTTCATAGCTTAACATAATTTCAGAGCATCGGGTTTTATGCCCGATGCTCTTTTTTACTTTGAAATTTATAAAAACGTTAACATTTTTTATAAATAATTTGTATTTGTTGTTGCATTCTACAAATAAGTAAAGTATAATTATTGTGTATTATTAAGCGGATTATGTCCGTAAAGGAGGATATTAATGAAAAAATCATTATTAACAGCACTGAGCTTGCTTCTTTGTGTTGCTTTGCTTGCAATGCCTATGGTAGTAAGTGCTTCAACAGCTGTAGAAACTGCATTTGACCCTGTATCGACAATGTGGTATTCTGTTGACTATGTTCGTACCACTGCAGCAAATGCATCAAGTGATGCATACGTTTATACATGGACACCCGACGCCGACGGCGAGCTTACCCTTGCCGCAGATACCGATTGCAAAAATGCCTTGGTTACTGTAGCTAACACAAGCGACACAACAGACGAGGGTATTACCTACAAGTATTATCCTGCAGGTGGTTTCAGCAATAAGGATGGCGTTACCTATGACGTTAACGGCGGCGACACTTATGAAATCAGCATTATGACCTGCACTGAGAAGTCAGGCACAGTAAGCTTCTTTGCTTATTATACTGCTACCTCTGCATCAGGCTTGAAGGGTGCAGGTACATACAGCGACCCTTATATCGTTGACAGTTCTGTCAAGAGCCTTCCTGCAACTAAGGCTGGCGAGACTATTTACTATCTTTTAACCTGCGACGAGACTCTTGTTTACGACCTTAAGGTTAACGGTGCCAACACCAAGGACAGATTCGACTTGTATGTTGAGAATAACAAAGCAACCGCAAGCTCGTCAAAGGGTTCGGCAACTGTTAATACTATTACTCCTTATGCCGCATCAAGCTACATTATGTTCTCAATTACCAATACAGGTGATGCAAAGGGCGGCGCGTATACATATTCTGCAACAAAATCAGCTAATACAAGCACAAAGGGCACTATGGACGACCCTGCTTCTTTAGTTCTTGATACTCTTACAACTGCCAACATTACCTCTGTATGCTACTACTATTCCTATACAGCAACCGAGGACGGTACACTTTCTGTTAAGATGGAGTCCGAGAATAATTGGGTTTGCTCTATTAACGGCGGTGATGCAGAGTCTGCATATTGCAGTGCATCCGACGAGCCTCAGGTTAACCCTGTAGAGTATCCCGTTGCCGAAGGTGACGAAATCACCCTTTGGGTAGCTACCGAAGACTTTGGTGCAGGTACAGTTTCCTTTACAGCAACACTTAAAACTGTTGAAGAAACAACTGTAACTGAGCCTCAGATTGTGACCACAATCGCAACTGAGCCTGAGGAAAACGTAACTACTGCTTCTACAGAGCCTGAGGAAAACGTAACTACCGCTTCTACAGAGCCCGAGGAAAACTTAACTACTGCTTCAACCGAGCCTGAGGAAAACTTAACTACTGCTTCCACAGAGCCTGAGGAAAACTTAACTACTGCTTCAACCGAGCCTGAGGATGTTACAACTTCTACTACAGAGCCCGAGGGAAATACAACAGCTCCTGTTATTACAACTGCTCCTCTTTTAGACGAAGAAGGTGCATTTAATGACATTAACGAGGATTATTGCTTAAGCGTAAATCCCCTTCAGTTAGGCGACAACGAAATTACCGTTAGCAAGGTTTATCCCAACACACTCTTTGAGTTTACTCCTGCTGAGTATGCTAAGTATAAGATTACCGCAAGTGATGCAAATGCTTTGGTAGGTGCATATGCAGGTACAGTTAACTACATTCCTGCTACTGCAGTGGGTACTTCAAACGAGGTTATTATTGAATTTACTTCCGGTATGGATATTATCATTGCCGTAAGCGGTACAGATACCTGCACATTGACCATTGAAAAAGCAGGCGACGTTGTTATTAAGGAAGAAGACCCCTGGACAGTTTACGAAAACAAGGTAGAGGTTACAGATATTGAGACAGATATTAATATCAAAGACCTTACTAACGTTATGATTTACGACGAGGTGGCAAACAAGGCAGTTTTAGGCAGCGACGGCTATTATCACCTTGACAGTGCCAACGGTGAAATCCTTTACGTAAACCTTAACAGCAACGTGATGTCCTTTGTTGACAACGTTGCAAATACAAAGCTTAGCGCAGTATTTTACGATGACAACGGTAACGTAGTTGAAAAAATCGACTTTACATCAGCTGTTTTAGAGTATATCGAAAATGCCGCACAGATTGAAAATGGTGAAGAAATCTTTTACTTCTATCCCTTAACAGCCGACCTTATTGAGATGTATCAGGTTGTAGGTCTTGCCAACGACTGGTACGGTCGTACAGGCTGGGTTGGCGGTATCGAGGATGACGCTTGGATGTTTGCTTGCTACTATGAAGAAGGCGTAACAACAGGCGGCAATGTACCCGAAGCACCTGTTAATCCCGGTAATCCCTCAACTGTTCCCACTGGCCGCGACTTTACCGTGGTTTACGGAGCCGTTACAGTAATGGTTATTTCAGCGGTTTTGGTTGCTTTTATAGTTGCAAGAAAAAAGGTAACTGAATAAAATATTATATATCAACGGGTGATTTCGCAGTTTATAAGAACTGTACCCAGATGTTGATTAAAGCACACAATTAAACAATATACAAAACAGGCATTGAGTATAAAAGCTCAATGCCTGTTTTTAGTCTGATTTTTATTGTGTATTATCAACGGCTTCTTTTAGGTCTTCATACTCTAAAGCCTTGAAGAACACCTGGGTAATAACACCTTTTTGGTCAATTACTACGGTGTAGGGGTAAGCACCTCTGCCGCCTAAGGCTGTGTAGTAGCCTGCGTTTTCTGTGTCGCAGGCAAAGATAAGGTCGCTTTGCGGGTAGTGCTCTTTAATATAAGCAGGTGCGGTATCCTTTGCCATCTCTGAATGTACGGCTATAACCGAAACTGTGTCCTTGTATTCGGTTGCAATTCTGTCAAAGTAGGGCAGCTCATTTACGCAAGGTGTACACCAAGTGCCCCAGAAGTTGATAATGGTAGTTTTGCCTGTTTCTATGGGGTTTATAGTGTCAGCAGTGATTTCTTCACCGGTTACTATGTTAAGGTCACTGCCGAAGCAGTAGTCGCCTATTTCTGTGCCGTACTCGGTTTCTACAGTGGGGGAGGACTGGCGTACATCGGGAACGTTCCAGTAATAAACTATTGCCGTAATAAGCACCGCCACAAGTAAAACCGCAGATATTGCTCGGGTAATCTTTCGTGCCTTGGTGTTGCTTTTTATATCGTCAGACGGAATTTTACTTTTATTTTTGGTTCCCTTAAAGCTGATAGCACCGGTGGGGCAAACGTCTATGCATTCGCCGCAGCTTATACATTCGCTGTCACCTACGTGCTTAATATCCATTTTACACTTGCCAATGCACTTGTTGCAATTTATACATTTGTCGGTGTTAAGCTTTATTCCGAAAAAGGATATCTTATTAAAGAGTCCGTACAAAGCACCCAAGGGGCAGATAAATCTGCAGAACATTCGGAAAATGAATATACATGCTACAATAATACTTACAAGCAGTAAGAACTTCCATGTAAACAGCGGTCCAAGCATAGAAAAGTAGCTTTCGTTTACCTTGTTTGAAAGAAGTGCTATGCCGCCTTCTAAGGTGCCTGCAGGGCAGATGTACTTGCAAAAAGCAGGCAGGGGAGTATCTCTGAATGCGTATGTAATGGGCACAATCAATACAAAGAATATGAGGACTGCGTATTTAAAGAAGGATAAAATCCTTGTTACAAAGCTCTTTTTTACCTTAGGGGTTTTGATTTTAAAGAGAAGCTCCTGAATAAGTCCGAAGGGGCACAGCCAACCGCATATCATTCTTCCGAATAAAATCGAGTAAAGTGCCAGTATGCCGCAAACGTAAAATATTGTGCTTTTGTTTGCACTGAAGCTTCCTTGAAGTGAGCCTAAGGGACAGGCACCCACAGCACCGGGGCAAGAGTAGCAGTTAATACCGGGTACACACATTTGCTTGGTTTGTCCCTGATAAATGTTGCCTGTTACAAAGCCCTTGATATTGGCGTTGAAAAGCAACGCCGCGTAAAGCTGAATAAGCTTACGTTTGGTTGGTTTCAAAGAGGCTAATTTAGCTAAAAACTTTTTCATATTACCACCTCTATCCTAAACCTATGCATTCGGTGCAGATGTTTACAGCCTTTGTCAGCACATCGGCTACACCGCCTGTAGCAAAGCCGTAAATCAGCAAGCCTAAACCGACAAGCAGTACGGTACAGCGGATAACGGCAAGCTTTTTGTCAGCTTTGCTTTCCGTGGGGGTATCTGTATTCGGGTTTTGCTTAAGGTTAGGCAGTTTTGTCAGAAGACCGATTTCGCGATTAAAGCTTTTTGCTGATAGTATTTCTGCAGTTAATGACACAGCAAGCATAACGCCAAGACAGGGCAGAAGCACCCACATAGCCTTTATCACAGAGCTGTTGATTTCTGTAGAGTCAAAGTGCTTGCCGTCAATTGCATAAGCAAGAAATACAATGCTTGACAACACTATCACAGTGCAGTTTATAACCTTTATAAGCTTACGGATTTTTCTTTCCTTTTCAGCTGCGGCAGACTGCTCATTGGTTAAAGCCGTCATATCCTTTTTGCTGAGCAAAAGCTTAAGGCGGTTTTCGTAGTTTGTTTTAGGCTTTTGCTTTGTGCTTAGTGCAGGAAGCAGTAAATAAAAGACAATGCTTAACGCTATAAGACCGAGACAGATATATACCGGCACTGAAATTATGCTAAAGGCATCTGAAACCGCTTGTCGCGAGTAGGGGTCAGGTCCCGAATAATATATAGAAAGTGAGCCGTATATAAGGCAAAGCCCCGCCGCAATGATTGATATGCTTAGGATGATGTTGAAAAATCGGTAAAATACTGATAAGTTATTTTCTTTCATATTACGCCCCCTTAAAAGTTAAAAAATCGAAAAAATTCGATTAAATGTTATCTTAAACGTTATTTTTTTAATTATATCATCTGCATATTAAAAAGTAAATGAGTTTAAATTTAAAAAAATATGCAAAATTTATAAAAAAATAAAAAAATTACTTGTTTATTAAGTGGATATGTAGTAAAATGTATTCGTATATGTATGTCTATAACTGTAACTATGTCATGCGGCCATATACTATTAAAGTAAAGGGAGATTTACTTGATGAAAAAACACAGAATGAAAAACACAGCCAAAAGGGTGTTTGTGTCAGCCTTAGCATCTACGGTGGCGTTTTGCTCGTTGCCGATAGTGGGTGCATCAGCGGCAGATACTGAGTTCGAAGCGTCTTATATTAATAAGATAGAGGGTTTAGCGTCAGATTATACCAAATATCTTGACAGCACGGTTGCCTTTAAGCTTCCCGACAATGTTAAGGACAGTGACGAAATTTCGGTTATCGTAACCTTAGACCATGTCAGCATTATGGATGCTTACGAGGGTACTGACAAGGCTATGAGCCTTGCTGAATACTCTGCAAACAGCGACTATGCAGAAAATACAAGAAAGACTGTTGCTGACAAAAAATCACAGCTTCTTAAGGCGCTTGACGAGAAAAATATTTCTTACAAGGTCGGGGAAGAGTATACAACCCTTTTAAGCGGATTTGAGCTTTTAATCAAAGCCGGCGACTTTGAAAACACTTGTAAGTCCCTTACTGATGATATGGATATTATTGTATGCGAGGAGTACGAGAAGTGCGAAACTCAGCTTGTTGAAAACGAGGTTAACGTTTTTGATACAGGTATTTTCGACAGCTCTTCCTCGGGCTACGACGGCTCGGGTATGGTAGTTGCAGTTCTTGATACAGGTCTTGACTCCAACCATACAGCCTTTTCTGTAGATAATTTTACATCCGAAACCTTAGGTCTTACCTACGACGACGTTGCTGACGTTATTGACAAAACAGCGGCATCTGAGCTTTTAGACGGCCTTACTGTTGATGACGTTTACATCAACGAAAAGGTTCCATACGGCTTTGACTATGCAGACAACGACCCCGACTGTTATTCTACTCACAATAATCACGGTACACACGTTTCGGGCGTTATTGTTGGTAACGATGACACCATCCGCGGTGTTGCACCTAATGCTCAGCTTGTGTCCATGAAGATTTTCTCTGACGTTATGGACACCGCCAGAACTGCATGGATTTTATCCGCTTTGGAGGATTGTGTTGTACTTGGCGTTGATGTTATCAATATGTCAATCGGTACAGCCTGCGGTTTCAGCCGCGAATCCGACGAGGAAGCAGTAGACGGTATTTACGAGAAAATCCGTAACTCGGGCACAAGTATGATTGTAGCCGCATCCAACAGCTACAGCTCTGCTTACGGTTCCGAGGCAAACGGTAACCTGGCTCTTACATCTAATCCTGACACAGGTACAGTAGGTTCTCCCTCTACTTACGAAGGTGTAATGTCCGTTGCTTCTATTGCCGGTGTTGAGACTCCTTATATTAAATATAACAACACCATTATATATTTCACAGAATCCACCAACTCTGCCGCCGAGGAAAATAAGTTCTGCGACACACTTTTAGGCGACAAGGATTCGGTTTCTCTTGAGTACGTAGTTGTTCCCGGCGTGGGCAGAAGTGCCGACTATACAGGTATAGATGTTAATGGCAAAATCGCATTGGTCCGTCGAGGTTCCAATACCTTTGAAGAAAAGGCAATTATAGCTCAGGAGCAGGGTGCCGCAGGTATCATTATCTATAATAACGTATCCGGCGACATTAAAATGAACGTGGGCGATGCAACCCTTGCGGTTTGCTCTATTTCACAGGACGACGGCGAGATGCTTGCCGAAAAGGAAAACGGCACACTTAAAATCAGCAAAAGCCAGTCCTCGGGTCCCTTTATTTCTGACTTCTCGTCTTGGGGCCCCACACCCGACCTTAGAATCAAGCCCGAAATCACTGCCCATGGCGGAAGCATTCTTTCCTCTATTACAGGCGGCTCCTACGATAGACTTTCGGGTACATCAATGGCTTGTCCCAACCTTGCAGGCGTTGTTCTTCTTTTAAGACAGTACGTTACAGAAAACTTCCCCGACATTGCAGAGGATAATCTTAAGGTAAATGCAATGGTTAACGGTTTGCTTATGTCTACCGCTGACATTGCCCTTAACACCAACGGCCTGCCTTACTCCGTAAGAAAACAGGGTGCAGGTCTTGCAAATCTCGGTGCATCTATCGAAACTCCCGCTTACATCAAAACCTTTGATGCCGAGGGTAACGCTATGGATAAAGCTAAGCTTGAGCTTGGCGACGATAAGGACAAAACAGGCGTTTACGAAATGACCTTTGCCGTTACCAATTTCTCTGATAAAGCAGTGTCTTACGATATCGGCTCATACGTAATGACCGAGGGTGTCAGCGAAACAAAAACTAACGCAGGCGAAACCACCATTACTGAAGAGGCGTATATTTTAGACGGTGCAAGCTTTGAGGTGCTTTCTGTTGAAAATGGCAAGCTCAGAGGTAACACCGTAAAAGTGAAGAAGGGCGAAGAGGCTAAGGTAACAGTTAGAATTACACTTAGCGACGAGGATAAAGAGTACCTCGACAAGTCCTTCGAAAACGGTATGTACGTTGAGGGCTTTATTACCCTGACTGCAAAACAGGGCACAAAGGTTGACCTTAACGTGCCTTACCTTGCATATTACGGCGATTGGACAGTAGCACCCCTTTTCGACCTTACATATTACGATACCAACGCCGACGAGCTTGACGACGGTATCGATGTAGAGGACAAGGTTATGGCGGATGCCTATGCCTCTCGTCCTGTTGGCGGTATAAGCGACGACTACGTAAGCTACCTTGGCTCTTACTACTTCCTGCAGGATCCCGACGATATGGTGATTTCTGCCAACGAAAATTATGTTGCCCTTTCCAATCAGCAGGGCACAATCCATTCTCTACGTTTTGTATGGGCAGGTCTCCTTCGAAACGCAGCTAAAATTGTTATTACTATCACCGATGACGCCACAGGCGAGGTGATTTTTGAGAAAGAAGAAATTGACGTTCGTAAGTCCTACAGCGACGGCGGTGCATCTATTTATCCCTCTAACGTTGAAATCGAATTTGACACCACCGAATACAACTTGGACAATAACAGACAGTATACAGTAAGGCTTGAGGGCTACGTTGATTATGATGAGGGCGGTTTGGAAACAAACGCTAATAACGTTTTCGAATTCCCCCTTGTATCTGACTTCGAGGCTCCTACAGTTACAGACGTAGAGTATCGCTGGGAGTACGACAAAACCCTAAAGAAAAACCGTCTTTTTGCTGACGCATATATCTACGACAATCACTATGCAATGTCTTCTCAGCTTGGTTACATTACTGAAGAGGAAGACGAAGACGGCAACCTTGCTCCTGCTATGAAGGCGTTTGAGCAGTACATGACTCCCGTATACTCTCAGCGTAACAGCACAACCAAGGTTACCTACGAGCTTACTGATTATATCTACGACATTAAAAATAATGCAACAAACAAAAATTCCTTTACCCTTAACGTTTACGACTATGCATTAAACTACGCTACCTTTGAAATCGGTCTGCCTTATAATTACTCAGACTTTTATTTCGAAGGTCTTGAGGAAGGTCTTACTCTTAACATAAACGAGGTTTATACCTTAGAGCCTTTGGTAACTCCTTCTTCTGAGTGGGCAGAGCTTATCGAGTATTCTTCTTCAAAACCCAGAGTGGTACGCGTTGTCAACAATAAACTTATTGCTGTGTCTGAGGGAACCGCCATTATCAAGGCACAGGACCCCACTACCAATAAGAGCATTACCTTTGACGTAACCGTTCTTGGTGAAGAGGACGAAGGCTACCGCCGTTTTGACAAGCCTGTTGCTGATGTATTTACTCTTGACGGTTACTACACAACCAAGGCATACTACATCTTAGAAAACGAGGACAAGAAAATCGGCGACACCGGTTCTACCAATTTCTTCGAGGGTAATTTCAACCTTGAAATGTACCCCTCAGAAAGTGTTCTGCTTAACTATTCTCTTGATTCTTATTTCCCCAATGATACAACTGTTGTCTTTGAAAGCAGCGACGAAAGCATTGTAACCGTTGACGATTATGGCAACGTAACTGCTAATGCCGAGGGCTTTGCTTCGGTTTCAGTTAAGGTGCTTCTTGACGGCGACAGCACATATTACTCCGAAACTGTTTCGGTAGAGGTCAAGGACCCCTATGTTACTACAGGTGCAAGCCTTACTCACTACTATGGTAACGGCGGTCTTGTAGATATTCCCGAGGACCTTTCGCTTAAAGAAATCGGTCAGTTTGCATTCTCTAACTTTGAGTATATCCTTAAAACCGAAGAAGAGCTTGCGTTCGATGACGCCGAAACCTCTAAGGCTTGGTACATCGGTGACAATACCATTACCAAGGTTATAATTCCCGAGGGCGTTGAAAAGATTTCTAACTACGCCTTTGCTAACCTTACAGCTCTTGAAGAGGTTGTACTGCCCTCTACACTTGAGCATATTGATTACGGTGCATTCTATGGCTGTACCGCACTCCAGAAGATTACCTTCAGCGGTGATGATAACCTTAAGATTATCAACCAGAACGCCTTTGAAAACTGCGACTTACGCGACACCTTGGAGCTTAAGTCTGTCTGTGTAATTTCTGATTACGCCTTTGCAGGCAACCAAAAGCTTAAGGGCATTAATTTTGCCGACACACTTATTTCTGTAGGCGAATATGCCTTTGCAGGTTGTAAAAAGCTTGAGGACGTTACTATTAACTCAGCAAAGGTTAAGTACGGTCCCTACGCCTTTACAGGCTGTAAATCCTTAAAGGAATTTTACGTTAATTCTTCCGTACTTCCCGAGGGTATGTTCTATGAATGTAAGGATTTAACCAAGGTTTCTATCGGTGCTGATGTTAACGATATCGGCGTGTTCGCATTCAGAGATACAGCAGTTGCCGAGTTTGAAATTTCAAAGGATAACAAAAACTACAAAGCTGTAGGCGACTGTATCCTTAACGCCAAGGGTGATACCCTCGTGGCTGTTTCGCCAAACTTAAGCGGTGAGTTTACCGACAAAAACGTAAACGGCGAAAAGATAGAAGAAATTGCCAAGGGTGCATTCTCTCATAACCAGAAGCTAACCTCGGTTAAGCTTACTGAGGTTACAAAAGTAGGGGACTACTCTCTTGCTTCCAACACAGGTCTTAAGTCCGTTACCTTAGGCACACTTAAGGAAATCGGCGAGTATGCATTCTTCGAGTCTGCTATTACTAAAATGCCTGAGATTGACGAAAAGGTTAAAATGGGCAAATATGCATTCTCGTTTACAAAGCTTACTTCCGTTACTATTCCCGATAAGATGGAAATCAAGGAAGGCACATTCAGCGAATGCGTTGACCTTAAGACTGTTAACATCGGTAACGACGTAGAAATCGGCGATTACGCCTTCAGCCTTAATAAGGACGTTGCTTTTAAGGTTGTAAAGGATGAGTCTAACGGCAAAAAGCTTTTCAAATATGAATTTGTATCTTCCCTTGAAAATATCACAATCGGCGACAATGCCGTAATCGGCGAAAATGCATTTTCTAATGCTTCCGCCTGCGAAAAGGTAACCTTAGGCGAAAACGCCGAAATCGGCAAAATGGCATTTTACAATATGTCAAGCCTTAAGAGCATCGACCTTTCCAAGGCTAAGTCTTTAGGCGACTATGCTGTTTCGGGCGATGTATATTATATGTGCCTTGACGAGAATATGACTATTGCCGACGTTACCTCTGACGGCTTCTACAGATACACCTACCACGGTCCGCTGGTAGAAAGCCTCGACGTTTCCTCTGCCGAAAGCATCGGTGAGTACGTGTTCTCTTACTGCCGAAATCTTAAGGACGTTAAGCTTTCAGAGGAAATTGAAGAAATTCCCCAGTATGCATTTGCAGGCTGTGATGCACTTAAGAACATTAATCTTGACAACGTCAAGACAATCGGCGACTATGCCTTTATGGAATGCGGTCTTGAAAAGGTAGCAATGCCCGAGGCTGAGAAAATCGGCGAGTATGCCTTTGTTTCAAACCGATTCCTTGAAAACGTTACCTTAAGCGACGAAACCGAAGAAATCGGCGAGGCTGCTTTCTCGTATTGCGAGCCTTTAAGCGAGGTTGTTAACCTTAAGGGCGTCAAGAGCATGGACGACTACGCCTTTGCTTACACCGCACTTGATGAGGCTGACCTAACCGGTGCCGAGGTTATCGGCAAAAACGTATTTATGAAGGAAGAGCTTACTCCCTTTAAGGTAATTCTTGGCGAGGACATTGAAAAAATCGGCGACAATCCCTTCGCAATGTGTAAGGTAGAGCCCTTTGCTTCAACCGAAGACGAAGAAGATATCTATAACTTCGAGCTGAATGACGAGGTTAAGATTATTGACGGTTCACTTTATTGTATGAGCGACATAGGTCTTGAGCTTATTACCTTCGCAGGCAATAACACCGAGGACGTTACCGTTGCTGATGATACCGTAAGAATTACCGCTTACGCCTTTGCGGGCAGTGACGCAGTAAGGGTTAAGATGCCTTACACAACTACTGCAATCGGTCACAAAGCTTTCTTCGATTGTAACAACCTTGAAATGGTAATGTTCGGTAGCTATACCGTTCCTAAATTTGAAGAAGAGTTCGACCCCAAATATTATCAGCTCTTCGAGAATATCCCCGGCACAGGTGATTACGGTACATATACCGACTATGACGGCAACGATGTTCAGATTAACGGCACAGGTATGATTCCCTACTATATGTGGAATGCAACCGCCGATATGTACTCTAACGTATTCTATGGAGCAAACTTTGTTGATTACGTCGGCAAGGTAGAGGACAAGCTTACTATGGTACGACCCATTAACGGTGTAGGCTACGATTCCTTTATATGCTCTCAGTATTTCGACCTTACCATCGACGGACCTGCCGCACCCGACAGTGTTTCAGTTGATGCAATTAACGCTATTAAGGCTATTCCCGAGCGAGTAGTCTATAACCACAAGGCTTTGGTAGACTCTGCACGCAGTGCCTACGAAAAAATCGCAACTATCGAGCAGAAGGCTCTGGTATTTAACTATACAGACCTTGTTTCTGCCGAACAGCGTATAAAGGCTCTTGACCCCGAAAATGCCGAAAATAAAGAAGAGCCCGAGAAAGAGCCCGAAGCCAAGAAGGGTGTACCCGTTGCACTTATTATTGTTGCAGGTGTGCTGGTGCTTATTGCTGCTTTGATTGTTGTTTTCAAAGTATTCAAAGATAAGCTTTATCCTGTTTTAAAGCCTGTTTACGACAAGCTTTCGCCCGTAATCAATAAAGTAAAGCCTGTTATTAAAAAGGCAGCAGCAGGTGTAAAAAAGCTTATATGCAAAGTAAAAACCGCCCTCAAAAAGGCAGTAAGCAAAATTAAAGATAAAAAGCAAAATAAGGCACAGGAGGCAGAAGATGAAACTGAAGACTAAATTTCTTATATGTATTTTGTCGGTTCTTTTGATAGCAATGCTTTCAGGCTGTGCCGCAGTGACTACCCCTTATACAAAAAATGACGAGGACAACTACACCGTTAGCGTCAAATATGATGCTAACGGGGGTGTCTTTACTACTAACACTTCGGTAATTACCGACTCCTACAATCTGGAGCAAATCGAGAAAAACAGTTCTGGCGAAGCCGAAATCGCACTGATTTCTCCCGACAATTCTGCCCGTGGAACTGACGCTTTCTCGGCGGTTAAAAGCGGATATTTCCTTGCAGGCTGGTACAAAGAATGTACAGAGTCTGAGGATGCAGACGGCAACAAAACCTATTCGTATTCGAGCAAGTGGGATTTTGAAAAGGATATTTTAAAGGTTGATGCAGGCAAGACCTACAACAGCCAAGAGCCTGTGCTTACCCTTTACGCCGCATGGGTGCCTCTTTTTGAGATTGAGTTCTATGACCTTGATACAGGCGAATTGGTTGATGAGCTTAAGTTTGACCCCACAGTTAAATCCGATTTTGAGCTTCCTTACTGGAGCGAAGAAACAGGCTCTATCGAAATGAACGACTTTCCGAAGCGTGACGGCTACACCTTTAACGCCGCTTATCTTGGCGAGGATGGAGTTGATATGCTGACAGCACTTAAAGAAACAACTATCAAGCATCCCGGTGTGGTTAACTTTGAAACAGGTACGGCAGAAAATCCTGTTATGAAGCTTTACGTTGACTATATTGAAGGTGAGTGGTACCGAATTTACAGTGCCGAGCAGTTTGCCGAAAGTGCAAACTTAAGCGGTAACTACGAAATCTTTGCTGACCTTGACTTTTCTGACGAAATCTGGCCTACGTCCTTTATGTACGGTAACTTTACAGGTACAATTAAGGGTAACGGTCACACGATTAAGAATGTAGAGCTTATCCAGACAAATAATTCTAAGGTTAACGCAGGTCTTTTCGGTTATCTTACAGAAACCGCTTCGGTTTCTGACCTTAAGCTTGAAAATATAACATTTACTGTTAAATCGGGTACACGAGTTGTAGGCACAAGCTACGGACTTGTGGCAGGTACACTTTCTGCCGATGCCGATGTCAAAAACGTAAGCATCACAGACAGTACCCTGCAGATTGATTCCTCCTGCTATTTCGGCGTTGACGATTATTCCATAGGTCTTACCTGCGGTATGGGCGACAGCACCGTATTTGAAAATGCAGAGGTAGAGTGTAAAGCAGTAGGGGACAACCCCGAAACCGTAAAGGTAAATGTTAACGGAAACGAAGTTACCCTTGAATTTGTAAATGAATAATTTTTTAAAATATATTAAAGGAGAGTCACCAATGAAAAAGAGAATTATTTCATTAATCCTATGTGTTGCCTTGGCTTTAGGCACACTAACCCTTCTGGCTGGCTGTGGCGGCAGTAATACCGACGCCTTTGTTATTATGACAGAACAGCTTGACGGACTTTTTAACCCCTTCTTCTCAACATCTGCAAACGACGGCACAATCGTCAGCATGACACAGATTGGTATGCTTTCGTCAAAGTATGTTGACGGTGAGGTTCAGGTTGCCTATGGCGAAAACGAGGCAGTTGTTGTTAAGGACTACGATATCGTTGAAAATGACGACGATACAGTAACCTATAATTTTGTTCTTAAAAACGGCATCAAGTTTTCCGATGGCGAACCCCTTACTATGGAAGACGTGCTTTTTAACTACTACGTGTATCTTGACCCTGTTTACACAGGCTCATCAACCCTTTATTCTACCGATATTTTAGGTCTTTCCGAGTACAGAACCCAGACTGTAGGCTCAGGCTCTGGCGACAGCGATGACCTTATTACTTCTCAGGCTACATCTCGTGCAAATGCAAGAATTATGGAGCTTGTTAACCTCTTCAATTCCGAAATCAAGGCTTCCTCTACAAAAGAGGTTGGTTATGATGCAATGAAAGAGGCTATTACAGCCTACAGCGTAAGCAGCGGTTATAAGTCTGCTATCTCTAATGATGCCGATTCCGTTACAAACGAGAATCTTCTTGCTGACTACGATTACGCCTTAGAGCTTTTCAAGGAAGAGCTTGAAAACGACTACCTTGGTGCTCAGGAGTCCTACATCGACGAGCCCTATAAGTCTTATGAAGAGTTTAAGGACGAAATCTTCTGCTTTATGTACACAGAAGGCTACGTTGAGGTAGAGTACGCAGAGGGCGAGGACGGCAAAATTGACCGTACAAACATCAAAACTCTCACACCCTCTTATCCTTCCTCTATCGATTCTAAAGAAGCTGCAATCGACTACATCTTCAACGACAAAATCGCTCGCGAGCTTGATATAATCCTTCAGTACTGGGGTACAGCTTCAACTCTTTCCACTGAGTACACAGCAAAGGCTAAGGAAGTTATCCTTCACGAAAACGTAGCTGACGACTCTACCTTGGCTGTTCCTTCTATCGAGGGTATCGTTTCCTTAGGTCACACCGACAAAGCAGGCGAGACTATTACTGTTAACGGCACAGATTACAAGATTGCATCAAGTCATAACGACGACGGTACAGTAGCAAATGAGGGCGAGTACGACGTTCTTTCAATTACAATTGACGGCGTTGACCCCAAGGCTATCTGGAACTTTGCAATCCCCGTTGCTCCTCAGCATTACTACGGCGAAGGCAGCTCTGTTGAGGTTGACATCGAAAACAACCTCTTCGGTGTTGAGTTTGCAAGCTTCGACTTTATGACAGACGTTGTTCAGTCCACACGAAACATCAAGCTTCCTATGGGTGCAGGCTCATACAAGGCTACAAATACCAAGAACGAGGACAATCCCTCAGAGAGCGATTTCTACATCAATAACGTTGTTTACTTCAAGGCAAACGAGAACTTTAACACAGTAGGCGAGGGCATTGAAAACCCCAAGATTGAAAAAATCCGTTATCAGGTAGTAAGCTCTCAGAACGCAATTGCCGCTTTACAGGATGGTAACGTTCACTACGTTTCTCCTTCTCTTACAACTGACAACTATGAAAAGTTAGAGGACCTTTCTTCCAAGGGTATTGTAACCCTTACCGAAGACCAGCTTGGTTATGGTTATATCGGCGTTAATGCTGCTAAAATCAACGACATTAACCTGAGAAAGGCTATTATGTGTGCCATGAACACATCTCTTGCTCTTGACTACTACCGTGCAGGTACTGCAGAGCAGATTTTCTGGCCTATGTCAAAGGTAAGCTGGGCATATCCTGATGGTGCAGATGCCGACGACAACGGCTTTGACTATCCTCCTCTCGGCGTATGGAGCGAGGAAATCGCAAGAAACAACGTTGAAAAGTATATGCAGCAGGCTGGTGTTTCTGCCGGCGACAGCGAGCTTAAGGTTAAGTTTACAATTGCAGGCTCAAGCCTTCAGGACCATCCTACATACAAGGTGTTCCGTGATGCCGCTACACTTCTTAACGACTTAGGCTGGGATGTAGAGGTTGTCTGCGATACACAGGCTCTTACAAAGATTAACACAGGCTCCCTCGAGGTTTGGGCAGCTGCTTGGTCAAGTGCTCTCGACCCCGACCTTTATCAGGTTTACCACAAGGATTCTGCAACAACAAGCACACTTGCTTGGGGTTATCCCTACCTTAAGACAAGCGGCACTGCAGAAGAGCTTAACATCCTTGACGACTTAAGCGATTTAATCGACGAAGCTCGTGAAACAAACGACCAGCAGGAGCGTTCTGAGCTCTACAAAGAGGCTATGGAGCAGATTCTTGACTTGGCTATCGAGCTTCCTGTTTACCAGAGAAGCGTTCTTTACGCATTTAACTCTAAGGTTATCGACCCTTCAAGCCTTCCTTCCGAGTCTGAAATGAATCCTTATTCATCACCCCTTGACCGTATCTGGGAAGTTGAATTCGCAAAATAAACCTGTAACGTAAAACGTAAAACGGAGTAACTAATGTTTAAATATATTTTAAAAAGATTAGTAATGTCCGTATTCATACTTTTAGGCGTTTCAATGATTATTTACTTCCTTATCCGATTGATGCCCGTTGATTTTATCCAAGATAAAATCAACGCCATCAATCAAGGCGGTGCTACAGTAAGCGAAGAAACGGTAAACGCTATGTATGAAATGTACGGACTAGGCGACAATAGCTTTTGGGGTATTCTTAAGGGCTATTTCAGCTGGCTTTCAGCATTGGCAAGATTTGATTTAGGCACAAGCTTTGTGTATGGTATTCCCGTTGCCGACGTTATTTTCGAGCATATGGGTGTGTCATTTGCAATTGCTCTTATTGCAACAATTTTTGAATTTTTAATTGCAATTCCTCTTGGAATTACTGCGGCAACCCACCAGTACAGCTTCCGCGACTACGTGGTAACTGTTCTTGTTATGATTGGTATTTCTTTGCCAAGCTTTTTCTTCGGTCAGATGCTAAAGGACTTTTTCGCCCTTAAATTAGGGTGGTTCCCCGCATCAGGCTTGGTAGATGCTACAGCTTCGTACACAGGCCTTTCTTTGCTTGGCGACTATGTGTGGCATATGTTCCTGCCCATTCTTACCATTGTAATCTTAAGTATTGGCCCCAGAATGCGTATGACAAGAACAAATATGTTGGAGGTTATGAACTCTGACTATATCCGTACCGCAAGGGCAAAGGGCCTTAAGGAAAGCGTTGTTATCAACAAGCATGCTTTCCGTAATACTCTTATTCCTCTTGTTACCTCTCTTGCAGGACTTTTACCGTCGCTTTTCTCGGGTGCTATTATTACCGAGCAAGTTTTCGACCTTCCCGGTATTGGTAACATTGCGCTTGACGCAATGAACCGCGGCGACATACCGTTTATTATGGGATACAATATGTTCCTTGCACTTTTAAGTGTAATCGGCGTATTGCTTGCCGACCTTATGTACGGCATTGTTGACCCCAGAGTAAAACTTGAGTAAGGAGGTACATCATGGACGAAAATGTAAAATCAGAAGTTCTGACAGAAACTGCAGAGCCCGAAGTACCTCATGACAAAACCGTAAGATTAATGTCACCTACAAGAATGGTTGTACGCAGGTTTTTCCGTTCTAAACTGAGCGTTGTGGGACTTATAATGGTTGTCGGCCTCTTTATTTTCAGTTTTTTAGGCCCCGTTTTTTATACACAGTGGGGCGAAATCCAGCTTGACGAAAGCGGCAAAACCGAATATTCCGTCTCCGAAACTACATATTCGGCAAACGGTCAGGAGTATACAGTAAGACAGACCACAGAAAAGTACCTTAAGGATAACTTCCTTGCTCCTCCCAGTGCTGAGCATATTTTAGGTACCGATAATGAAGGCTACGACGTATTTGTCCGCCTTATGTACGGCGGCAGAATTTCGCTTATTGTAAGCTTTATTGCGGTATTCCTCATTACAATCTTGGGTGTTATTCTGGGCGGCATTGCAGGTTATTTCGGCGGTGCCATTGATAACGCAATAATGAGGCTCTGCGACGTGCTTATCTGTCTTCCCGGTATTCCTATTCTGCTTATTATAAGTACAATTCTTGACGCTTCGGGCATTGACGCCAAGTACCGCATTTACCTGCTTATGATTTACCTTACCTTTATTTCATGGCCTGGTACTGCCCGTCTTGTAAGAGGTCAGATTTTATCTTTACGTGAGCAGGAGTACATGGTAGCCGCCGAGGCTATGGGTTTTTCAACCTCCCGAAAAATCTTCAAACACTTGGTACCAAACGTTATGCCTCAGCTTATCGTGCAGATGAGCTTAAGCCTTGGCAGTATGATTCTTTACGAGGCAACACTTTCGTATCTGAATTTAGGTGTAAAAGCACCCTACGCCGCGTGGGGTACTATGATAAATATTATTTCTACCAATCAGGACGTATTGCAGCATCACCTTAACGTATGGGTGCCTGCAGGTATCTGTATAGTTATCGCTGTATTAGGATTTAATTTTATCGGCGATGGACTTAGAGATGCACTTGACCCGAAAGCGAGGCGATAAGTTATGAGTAATAATTACCTTTCAGGAAAAGAAATACGAGTTATCGCCAAGGAAAATAAAAAGGTGATGAAACGCCTTGAGGCAGAAAAATACCGCAAGTGTGATGAATCAGAGTACCTGACTCAGATGAAGGACTCTTCAAACATTCTTGAAATAGACGAGCTTCACACATATTTTTTCACCGAGCAGGGAGTAGTCAAGGCGGTAAACGGCGTATCCTTTGATGTTCCCCAGAACAAAACCGTTGGCGTTGTTGGCGAGTCGGGTTGCGGCAAAAGCGTTACAAGCATGTCTGTAATGAGGCTTTTACAGGGCCCCACAGGTCAGATTTACTCAGGCGAAATCCGATTTAAAGCTAAGGAAAATTCCGGCGAAGAAAAGGTTTACGACATTGCAAAAATGCCTATGGATGATATTCATAAAATCCGCGGTAATCAGATTGCAATGATTTTTCAGGAGCCTATGACCTCCCTAAACCCTGTGTTTACCATAGGTCAACAGCTTGACGAGGTTACCTTTATACATAACCCCGAAGCTACTAAAGAAGAAGCAAAGGCTAAGTCTATCGAGATGCTTAACCTTGTAGGCATTGCAATGCCCGAGCGTGTTTACGGTGCGTTTCCTCACGAGCTTTCGGGCGGTATGCGTCAGCGTGTTATGATTTCTATGTCACTTGCCTCTGACCCACGACTTATTATTGCCGACGAGCCTACTACGGCTCTTGACGTTACAATTCAGGCTCAGATTCTCGACTTGCTTCGAGACCTTAAGACAAAGATTGACGGCTCTATTATGCTTATTACTCATGACCTTGGTATTATTGCTGAAATGGCAGACTACGTTGTGGTAATG
>JAFUPE010000042.1 GCA_017481395.1 Ruminococcus sp.
CATAAGTGGTGCGGCCATTGGTTCCACGTGCTTCATCTTCTCTACTCAACAGGTAAAATGAGCAAAGGTAAAGGCGAGTTCCTAACGGTTTCTCTTCTTGAAAGTAAAGGCTACAATCCCCTTGCATACCGCATGTTCTGCTTACAAAGCCATTACCGCAAACCACTTACCTTTACCTATGAAAGCTTAGATAACACAACCCTTGCTTACAACAAGCTTGTAGCAAAAATTGCCGCTATGAATACAGAGGGCGAGGTTGATGAAGCTAAAGCTCAGGAGTATATTGCAAAATTTAAAGAGGCACTTGACAACGACCTTAACACTTCTTTAGCTCTTACCTGCGTTTATGATGTTCTTAAGGCAGATACAAATGACGCCACAAAGCTTTATCTTTTAAAGGACTTCGACAGAGTTTTAGGTCTTAATCTTATTGAAGAAGCAGAAAAAATCAGAGCCGAAAAAGCAGAGAAATCAAACGCTGTAGATGCCGAGAAGGTTGAATCTCTTATTGCTCAGCGTACCGAGGCAAGAAAAAACAAAGACTGGGCAACAGCCGACAGAATCCGCGACGAATTAAACGCAATGCACATTGTAGTAACCGACACCCCCGAAGGTATCAAGTGGCACTTTGCGGGTTAATCTTCGCCATGGTTAGCATTTCGCCTTTGGATAGGGGGATTGAAAGATAAGCTTCCATTAACGGCGGTTGGTATAAAACCCCTATTGCACAAATTAATTTTCGAATAATTAAGCCCTGAGTAAATCAAAATACTCAGGGCCTTTAATTTATCTTGTATTATGCACAGCGGACTTTACCGCCATTTTAAGCTTATCAAGGGGACTTATTGTGGTGTCTTTCATATCAAACATCTTTGGCGGAAGGTTTGAAGCTGATGCAAAGGAGTGCATACGAATATCAATTTTCTCTTTCTGTACTAAAGCAAAAAGCTCGCTGATGCTTTCAACCTTATCTATGGAATTTAAAAGCTCAGTTTTATTCACAGGCACCCCTCCTTCTTTATTTGATACATATATTATAAACAAACCGCGGACTTATTTCAATTGTCATATTACCTCAACTTGCATATTTACACCGCGAAAAATTTGTGGTATCCTGTCTATATGTAAACTCAAAGGTGGTGTATGATATGGACGAAAACATAATCCCACAGCCTGCCGAAACGGAAAATCCCCAAAGTAAACCCAAAATAATCTTTAAAATTCCTTTCGGGCTTTCAAAAAAGCTTTTTGCGATTATTTGCATTCTCTTGGCGGTGATTATTGCCTTAGGTGCTTCATTTTCTGTTGCCCTTGTAAAGCTTCATCAAAGCAAACGCCATGGTGCGGTTTACGATATGGATTCACAGCTTACCCTTGCTGAAAAAGGAGACATGATTCCCATTTGGCACGCCGACATCGGCTACGGTGCCGTACCCGCAATGGAGGGAGTACCCGTAAGCACCTATACAAAAGACAACTTCCGCACTGACGCAAAGGGCCTTAAATATTACTACCAAGAAGATGAACTGGCATCCTTTGCAGGAATTGATGTATCTGCCTACAACGGTAACATTGATTTCGAGAAAGTTAAAGCCTACGGCATTGACTTTGTAATTGTCCGCTTAGGCGGACGAGGCTACGGACAGGAAGGTGTACTTTTCGAGGACGAATATGCCCTTGATAATTTAAGAAAAGCAAGAAAAGCAGGCTTAATGGTAGGTGCATACTTCTTTTCGCAGGCAATTTCACCCGAGGAAGCTGTAGAGGAAGCAAACTTCTGTCTAAATATGCTTGACGGCTTTTACCTTGACTATCCCTTAGCTTTTGACTGGGAAACCATTGACTCTGCCGAAAATCCCAGAACCGAAAATATAAGTGCAGAAACTTTGACACAATGTGCAAAGGCTTTCTGCGATACTGTAAATAAAGCAGGCTACATTCCCTGTCTTTATACTGACAGCAAAAAGGCGTATATGAAGTTTGACCTCAGCAAGCTTAAGGGTGTTGACATATGGTACGCCTTTTATAACGACGAACCCGATATGTATTATAATTACATGATGTGGCAGTATTCCTGCACAGGCTACGTCGACGGTATCGAGGGAGACGTAGACCTTAACATTTGTTTTAAAAATTATAAGTGAGGATATTTATTATGGAAATGATTGCAAGCTTTCAGATTGACCACAACAAACTTATGCCCGGTGTGTACGTTTCACGTATCGACGGCGACATCACAACCTACGACTTAAGATTTATTAAGCCCAATACTCCCCCCTATCTTGACACAAAGGCATTGCACACTATCGAGCATCTTTTTGCGACATACGTACGCAACAGCCGCTTTGCTTCAAATATTATCTACTTTGGGCCTATGGGTTGCCGCACAGGCTTTTATCTTATCGTCCGCGAGCTTTCGTCTCTGGATACTCTTAACCTTATAAAAGAGACCCTCGAAGCCGCAATTAACCATCAGGGCGAAATCCCCGGAGCAAAGCCTGTAGAGTGCGGAAATGCCGCAGAACACGACCTTGAAGGTGCAAAGGCAGAGATGGTTAAATATTACGAAACTATTAAGGATTTAACAATTTTTGACTTACAGTATTAAAATGCTTTGGTAATTTGCACAAACATTGCACTATACCTTTGTGCAACAATATCGTAAATCCCGAAAAAAGAGTAAAAAGGTTGCAAAACGCGGACAATTTAGGTATAATTAGCCTTGTGTTACAGTTTTGTAACCTTTATTTTTGTGCAGACATTCTGCAAATTAAGGAGCATTTTTCTGAGTACTAAATTTATAAATAACGGGAGCTTTGACAAAATCGACTCCCTGAAAAGAAACGGTAGACTCAAAAAATTCAATAAAAAGCTTATAAGATTTTCAAAACGTCTGAGTACTGAGTTAAAGCACGATGCCGCCCATATTTCAAAAAAATTCGGAGACATCACATGGGAAACACTTACTCTTAAAAAATTCTTTAAGGGTATCCGCAAGCTTTGCTTGCCTACCTCTACCTTTAAACAGCTTACTACTCCTCACGGTATCTTTAACGTAGCGGTTCCCACCCTTGCATTAGGTATGCTTATCTTCACGATTTGCTTCTGGACAATGGGTGACTACTCGCTTAACGTTACTTATAACGACAAGTACGTTGCTACTATTGAAAGCGAAGCTATTCTTACCGAGGCTACTGCTCAGGTTAACAACGCTCTTTCTGCTTCAAAAAGCAACAACCAGACCGTTACACCTACAATGCAGATTTCTTCTCCTTATTCAAGCACCTCTACATCAGGTGCCAAGGACGTTTACACCAAGCTTGTTGACATTAATGCAGGTATTGTAAACGACGCCTGCGGTCTTTATGTTGACGGTGTTTTCATTGGTTCTACATTAAGCTACGAAGAAATTAACGCTCAGCTTACAGCTTACCTTGATGCCGCAAAAGAAGGATTTGACGGTACAACCACTACAACCTTTAACAACAACGTTCAGCTTAAAACTGACGTTTACGCCGCCGACACTCTTATGAGTGGTGATGAGCTTTTTGAAACTGCAAAGCCTTACCTTTCTGTAAGACTTGAAACCGACTTTACAATCGAAAGCGAAAAAGCCTATACCACCGAATATATTTACGACGACACTCAGCCCGACACCTACTGCGAGGTTATTAGCGAGGGCGTAAACGGTATGCAGACGGTTTACTACCGCCTTGTATACGTTGACGGAGTTCAGATAGACGCAATTGTAAAGAACAGCACAACCACAGTTGAGCCTGTAAGCGAGGTATTGAGGGTTGGTACACTTGATTCGGGCAGCGGTACAGGTACCTTTGTATGGCCTGTTCCTTCTGCGAACAACATCTCAAGCCTTTTTGAGTACCGCTGGGGTTCTTTCCATGCAGGTATCGATATTGCCGACATAGGCATTTACCGAGCTGACATTGTTGCCTCCGACAGAGGTATTGTTACCTTCTCGGGCTGGGATGATGCAGGCTACGGCTATACAGTAATTATCGACCATGGTAACGGATACAGCTCAATGTACGCTCATTGTGACGAGCTGTATATCTCCGAAGGCGAAATTGTTGAGCAGGGCGACGCAATCGCCGCCGTAGGCTGTACAGGCTACTCTACAGGCGACCACCTGCACTTCGAAATCTGGGAAAACGGCACCCCCGTTAACCCTTGCGAGTATATGAACTACTTCGGCTATACTACAATTGATTATTAATATCGACAGATTAATGACAAAAAACCTCCGACCGAGATAATCGGTCGGAGGTTTTTGCTTGCTTATTTGAACAACGCCCCGTTTTGTTTCGGGGCGTTGTTCATTCTTCTTTTTCAAGCCTATCTACATGCTTTTTTAAAATAATGTTGATGTACTGTGACAAGGAACGGTCGTCCTCTTCAGCATAGTTTTTAAGCTTCTTAAGAACATCATTGTCTATTGTAATGCTTATTTTCTCTTTTAACGGTTTCACGCATATCACCTCTAATACAAATTATAAAAGATTGTGATACTGTTTCTTGACAAGTAGGATAAAGTAGTATAAACTACTATATAGTAGTATTGCGTTTTAAGGAGATTTATTCATGAGCTATCAAGCTATTGATTTAACCTGTCCGGGTTGCGGTGCACCCGTTTCTATTAATCAAAAGGTCTGCGAATACTGTGACCGCCCTATATTAATTTCAAGCTTCAATAGTGTCTACTCTATGTCGCTTACCGATATTAATAAATACAAAAAATCTTATACTCAGGCACTTGGCGAAAATCCTGACAACCCTCAGATTAACAGCTCAATCGCCATGTGCTACTTAAAGCTAAGGCTTTACGATAAAGCTCTCGAAAGCTTTGAAAAAGCCATAGAAGATGATTTTGACAATTCGGAAACTTATTTTTATGCGGCTGTGTCACTTCTCAAGGGCAAAAAAGCCTTTCTGACTCCAAGAGCAGACATAAACAAAGCAATTGACTATATCAACGCCGCCCTTATGATAGAGCCAAAAGGCATTTACTATTATTTTCTTGCTTACATAAAATACGATTTTTTCGAGCGTAAATTTCTTAACACTACACCTGACTTTAAAGATTGCTATTATCAGGCTATGTCTTTGGGAACTTCTGATTATGATATAAATATGCTTTTTGATATTTTAAATGTCAGTAAGCCTTCAATTTTTAACTAAGGTTAAATTTCCGTTGCCACAAGCGGATCGAATATATTTTTATTAATAATTAAAGGGGTTGTTTTTATTGAACTACGAAAGAAATACTAAATACTTTGCACGTATTAGCTACGCAGGTGCTGTGTGGATGTTTATAGTTGGAGTATTTCTCTTTATACTTAGCTTTACTACTGTTTCAGTCTTAATGGCATTCGGCTTTTTGTCAATTGCCCTTGGTATATTAATTATCGTATTAAAAAACAAAGGCAAAGTTTCAGATGAAGAATACGACAGCTCTGTTGCAGCAAATATAGACAACTTCAAGCAACGTGCTCTTGATAAGCTTGGGCTTGACGAGGATGAGGTTAATGAAATTGAACCAATTTATTTTGATGGTTTCGAACTTGAAGGCTTTAAACACTTCAAGGTAGGTAAGGATAACTGTTGGAGAACCGACGTTGTAAAAGCAGTTATATTGTTTTTTTCAAAAGACGAAGTACACTGTTATACCAACAAATTCTGCACAACAGAAAACCGTTCCGTGGAAGCTACCGATGTTTACTTCTATAAAGATATCGTTTCAGTATCTACTGCATCTAATAATAAAACAGTACAAGGCACCAGCGTTGACTATGAATCCTTTAGGCTGACTACCGCAGGCGGAACAAATCTTACTGTTGTTATCCGCGATAAAGGAAGTGCTCAGCGTTCTATCAACGCAATGCGTTCACTCCTTCGCTCTAAAAAGCAAGGTTAATAGCAAGACCTTTGTGCATAATTTTTGTGGCATATTACACAACAGGTATGAAAAAACCTCCGACCGTGATAAACAGTCGGAGGTTTTTGCTTGCTCATATTATTTTAGCTAAATGTTTTTGGATAGCTGTTACATCTTTAATATTGCGTTCGCCATCGCGGTTGTAGTCGGAAACATATTTAAGCATTTCACTTCCATTTTCGCATTCCCCTACTACCTCGTCATCCGTCGCGAATTCTTCTATATTGGCTAAGCATTTCTGAATAAAGGTAGCATCTCTTATATTAAGCTTACCGTCAGAATTCACATCACCGATAAGTTCTCCTAAGCCATAATCCGTAAACACATGATTTATTCCGTCTATATTACGATTTACCGCCTCTCTGAGGGACATACACTTGTTTTCGGAAGAAATATATATGTTATATCCAAAGGCTTCGGGAGAATACTGATTTTCGCCTCTGAGCAAATAATCACCGTAAACACCATATATCGCCTTGTCTGCTCTTTCAGGCAACGAGCCGAAACCAAGACAATAGTAGCTGTAGCCTTCGTCTGTATTTAACTTTACACATCTGTAAAGCTCTTTGTATCTGTACCAAAGGTCCTCTTCGTCTGGTTCATACTCCCTTACGGGTGCTATGGTTTTGCCGTTATTAATATATTCCAGAAAGGCTTCGTGCTGTTGCCACTCCTCCGGAGTCATCCATTGACCGTAACCGTAATGCCAGTTATGATAATCAAAAGTATCTGCTTCATAATAAATAAGATTTGAAAGTATCATTCCGTCAATATAAACCAACGTATCCGAAAACATATCTTTACCTACCATACCATTCATAATGCCAAAGCTTACATCATTGTAGTTATCATCCTTCTTATCTGAGTCATTGTCGCAGATAATTCTTAAAGCAAAAATATTTGAAATATCTTCTACTACAAATTTATATAGATTATCTCCTATATACTCTCCTTCAATTCTGTCTTCATCGATTCCTGTGTCAAGTATTATTGGCTCGCCGTTAGAAAATTCCTCGGGGCAATCAAGATAAAATGTAACCGTATCATCAGAAGCGTTTTCCTCAGCATAAACAGAAATACAGCCGACTGTCAAAACAAGACACAAAATAAACACTACGGCAATAATTTTCTTTTTCATATTACTTAAACCTCCTGTATTAATAAGCTACATAACTGCAACCAAATGCAGCTAATGAATAAGTTAAGCTATAACTACAAGGGCCCATGCGAGATACACTGACTGAGTATAAACCTGCTTCACCATCACCTACGTCAAACGTTAGTAATTGAAACGGGTTTTGGGTATCAAAAGAAGTGTACACAGTCCCGCTAGGTGATGTAACTGTAAGTCTCAGAAACGAGAAACTAGAATACAGTAAAGAGCTCGAATCATTGTGTGTTGCATCTGCTATCATTGATCTAGTATTCCATGTTAATGCAAATCTAATATTGCCAGCTTTTTCCGGTACATTTATATAGAATGCTTGAGTTCCTGTAGAATTAGAAGCGAAAGAACCAGTATGTGTTTTAGCAAAACTTTTTTCAGATAAGCAACTTATAGTTTTTTGAACATTTATAACACCTGCACCGTATTTTCTATCCATATCCGTTCCACTTGTGTCTACGCTTTCTTCTGATTTTTCACCATTTGCACCTGCCATTACCAATGATTTAATCAAGGTAGGATTTGCAGAAATATTTGGTCTTAATTGAATTAATTTTGCAATCATACCCGCAACAAGAGGTGCAGAAAAACTATTTCCGCTAACACAACCAAACCTAGGCACAGAATCTATATTTCCTGGTGCAACTACATGAGGAAAATATCTGTTTGATTCGGAATATGCAGAACCTTCTCTATCTAAAGACTCTGAAAATATATAATTATTGTTTTCATCTTTACTGACATCTACAGCACCAACAACAATAGCATTATTTGAATATGCTAATGGAGAAATATTTAAGTATTCCTCGCTAAAGTGTTGTAAATAACCAGCCGCTACAACCACAGTAACACCATGTTGATATGATATATGATCTATCCACTTAGAAAAATCATTTGGCACATTATATCTATCGTCAGATATAGAAACACTAATATTAATTATAGCAACTTGACTATCAATAAGCCATTCGATACCTGCTTTCCAGCCATCGGGAACTTTGGTAGAAGTACAATATAGTTGAGCATCAGGAACAATGCCAACAAAGCTATCCTCTTCATTATCGCTTTTACCAACTAATAAAGTGGCGATTACGTCGGCGTGTCCTGTATAGAAAGTATGAGGAGTGAGAATATCAGGATCAAAAATTATATTATCCTCACCATTAGCTAATTCTCGATGGATCAAAGAACCTCCAGTTGCAGGAACACCGTTTTCAATCAACCCTATTTTTATCCCTTCACCTGTTAAATCACTCCTGGATTCTATTGCTTTTAAACACTCAGAAAAATCAATATAAGACATTTCCGTTGACGAAGAGAATTCACCGATAGAATCATCTGTAGATGCACATATATTTTCTTCATAATAGTAAACTGATACTACATTCTTATTCGAAATAAGTTTATATATATCAGATTTTACTAATTTTAGAACAACATTGGGAGCATAAGAACATATATATTCTACCTCATAATCGCTAAATTCTGTTGTCATTGAATTTAACTGTTCGCCATTATATTCCGAGTATATTAGCTTTGCTACATTACGTCTGGTAGAAACCAGTTCATTAATTTCGTTCAAAGACAATTTATTGTCAGTAATAGTATTAGTAGAATATGTATCCGTTATCTGCTTAAAGCTGGGAGTAACACTCTGGTTAACCACCAAAGAACTAGCCGCACGTTTAGTTTGATTATCGAAATGTTCTTTACTTATGTCAGCAAACCAAACAGAAACAGGTATTAGTACATTGTTAGAGGATTCTTCTAATATTTCTAACAATTTAAAATCAATTTTGCTGTTTTGCGGTAACTGGGTAGCAGATACCAATACATAGGATAGAGGAAGCAATAGTGCAAAAATAAGAATAAAGCTTATTCCACGTGTAAACAAAATTTGCCCCTTCATATTTTTATACTCCTCTCTGTTGTTAATCATTTTATTCTACCTTTTTATTTATCTTTTATTTTTCAAATATATTTTCCGCACAAAGATTCCAAACCCTTCTGCCCTTTAACTTGTTCGAAAGAGGTTAGTCATTATTATTTTGCTTTATCCTAAAGGAACATAATCTGCTTCATTTACTATTGTAAATGTAAAGCTATCGGTTGCTTCTGTGTAGGATACGAGGCTGAAATAAACTGTTTCGCCCTTAGCGACTGTGCCGATTGCGGCGAAATCCAGACTTTCGAAAAGAGGAATATCGTCACTCATATGCAGCAGCATTCCGCTGTCGTCATAAATATAAACGCAAGCATCATCAGAGCCTTCGCTGTAAAGCACAACTGTTGCGTCTTCCTCGGCAGTAAATACAAAGTTCTTTACATCAAAATCAGATTCGGATGCTTCAAGCTCAACTGTTACTGTTTCGCCCAAGGAAATTTCTGTATACTCTGTTTCGTCAGGGGTAGCGTCTTCGAAGGGATATCTCTGCTGTGCTTCAAGATACTCCTCCTCGGTAGAATTAAGCACAGTGAAGATTACGTTACCTTTCTCTTCGGGCTCAACTATGCCGATAATGTAATACTCTACGCCTGCTTCAAGATAACGAACGTCAAAAAGCCTTCCGCCTTCTTCGCTCATATCAACGTAAATGTAGCTATTCTCAACATTATCAAGGTCGGCGATTACTGCCATTACACCTAAAGCAGTGCTGCTCTCGAAGTTAACACTGTAGTAGCCGCTTTCATCAGGAGTAAATCTGTAAACAGCCTGTGCTGCGTAGTATGTAAAGGTCTCGCCCTCAAACTCTTCTGTAAACTCCTCGACAACGATTTCGTCAGCAGTGCCAAGCTCAATATCCTTAGCCTCTCTCTTGAGCATTCCAAATGAGGTGTCACAGCAAACAGTAAAGTCAGAACCGCCTTCGTCCTGATTTACAACAACGTAGTACTCGGTATTTTCGCCGTCATTGTAAACAGAAAGCGTTGTATTGCCTGTGCCGTCGTCATAACCCTCATTGTTAAGGTTGTAATTACCATCATAGCAAGCAAGGCTTACAAGGGGATTCTCGCCCTCTATATATACAATAAGCTCGTCGTCTGCGTTTTCAAGCTGAGAGATGTCAACCTTATAAGTAATTGGCGTCTTGCCAGCTTTAACCTCTAACTTGTCGCCAATGTTAAGCTCGACTGCACCTTCAATGTCAAAGGGAGCATTCTCAGAAGGGCTTACCGCAAACTGAACGTTAGTGTCAAGTCCGTTTTCGATAAACATATAAGCACAATAAACACCGGGATTAAGCTTTGCAAGTATATAATAGGTTTCGCCATCGGGCTCAGCTACCCAATAACCCTCCATATCCTCGCTTGTAAAGTCAAGATAAAGGGTGGTTTCGCCGCCTGTTGTGGCAGAAATAACATAAAAGCCTTCTTCCTCAACGGTAACCATAACCTCTACAGGAGCATCTATTGTAAGCTCAATGTCAATAATGCTTCCGTCTGCAAGGCAGGCGTAATCAGGAGCATACTCCTCAACAGGGAAATACTCAATAATCATGGCAACGTACTTCTGGATTAAAGTCGCGTCGCTGATTGTGATTTTTTCGTTTCCGTCTACGTCGCCGAAGTAAAGAGCATCCTCGGAAAGTGTTATAATCTTTGCAAGATGCTTCTGAATTGCGGTTGCATCCTTTACGGTAACCTTCTCGTCAAAGTCGGTGTCGCCAAAGTAGTACATAGGTGTTTCGTAGTAGTCCGCAAACTCAGCGGCAGATGCAGTAAGTGCCAATGATGAAAGTGTCAGCAAAAGCACCATTAGAACACTTAATAATTTGATAAACTTTTTCATAATAAACTTCCTTTCTGTTTGGTTTTGATATTTTATCATTTTTAGTTTACAATATTTGTTTATCTTTGTCTACCACACAGTTATCTTTTCTGCATTAAAGCAAAAAAGTGCAACAAAAGAAACCCAACGCTCGGTTTTGCTTTTTTCACAAAACAAATTAATAAGAATTAACCGAAAAACAACAAAAGCTGTCCCCGTTTTTGTGAGACAGCTTTTCGGTAAGTCTGTTATTAACCACCTGTTGCTAATTTAAAATATAATAAATAAATCCGTACACCACGCTTGCCACAACGCCGTATACGATTACCGGCCCTGCAATAGTGAACATTTTAGCACCTATTCCTATTACAAATCCCTCGGCTCTGAACTCAATAGCAGCACTTGTTACCGCATTTGAAAAGCCTGTAATAGGTACCAAGGTACCTGCACCTGCGTGTTTTGCAATTTTATCAAAGACACCAAGCATCGTCAGCACTGAAGCTATAAAAATAAGGCTTAGAGACACAAAGGTTCTGCCCTGCTTTTCGTCAGCTCCCCACATTTTGTAAAGCTCAAAAAGCACCTCGCCAAAGGCACAGATTCCTCCTCCAATCAAAAACGCCCTTATGCACTCCATAAAGGTGTGACTATTGGGGGATTTTTCTTTTACAAGCTTTGAATACTTATTTTTATCCATTTTTATATCACCAAGCTTATTTTTCCCGAAATTACTAAAAATATCAGCAATAACTGTTTGCTTTAAGCATCACTTAGTGCTATAATGTAAAATGAGAAATTATTGAGGAGGGATATTGTGGACTTTCATTATCTTGACAACAGTGCTACAACAAAAGTAAGCGAAGGTGCCGCAAACAAGGCAATTGAGCTTATGCGCCATAATTTCGGCAATCCCTCTTCTCTGCATTCTTTCGGCTTTGAAGCCGAGAAAGAGCTTAATGCCGCACGTCAGGCTGTAGCCGAGGCAATAGGTGCCAAGGAAAGCGAAATTTACTTCACCTCGGGTGGCACCGAGGCAAATAACCTTGCCCTTATGGGTGTGGCTGAAGCCAAAAAGCGAGCAGGCAAAAAAATCGTCACAACTGCTATTGAGCACAGCTCAATAATTGACACCGCCAAACACCTTGAAAGCTCAGGCTTTGAGGTAGAGTTTGTTTACCCCAAGGACAAAAACGGATTTGACGTTAAAGATTTTGAAAACGCAATTGACGAAAGCACTATTTTGGTTTCTGTTATGATGACCAACAACGAAACAGGCCTTATGCCGCCGGTTTCTAAAATTCCTGCCATTATTAAACGCAAAAACTCCCCTGCTCTTTTTCATATTGATGCGGTACAAGGGCTTGGCAAGGAAAACTTAAACGTAACCTCACTTAAGTGCGATTTAATGAGCATAAGTGCTCATAAAATACATGGTGCAAAGGGAGTAGGTGCACTTTACGTAAAAAAAGGCGTTCGTATTCTGCCGCGAACCTTTGGCGGCAAGCAGGAAAATTCCCTTCGCCCGGGTACTGAGGCGTTACCATTAATAGGTGCCTTTGGTGTTGCGGCAAAAGAGATTAATATTTTTGAAAACCGCGAAAAAATTACCGAGCTTAATTTGTATCTCAGACAAAAACTTGCAAGCTTTGATGATATAATTATAAACTCGCCGGAGGATGCCTCGCCTTATATACTTAATTTTTCGGCACGCTGTATAAGAAGCGAAACCATGCTTCACCACCTGTCTTCCTACGGAGTTTACGTATCTTCGGGCAGTGCGTGCTCAAAAGGCGGCAAAAGCCACGTTTTATCGGCACTTAAGCTAAACGATGACCTTGCTGACAGTGCCGTAAGAGTAAGCTTTTCGAAAGAAAGCACAATAAAAGACGTTGACGCACTTTTAGAAGCACTTGAAATCGGACTTAATACATTACAGAGGAAAAAGAAATGAAAGAAGTAGTTTTAATAAAGCTGGGCGAAATCGCCCTAAAGGGACTTAACCGCCGCACGTTTGAGGATGTGCTTAAGAAAAACATTAAAAAAGCTCTTTACGGCTTAGGATATTTTAAGCTTTCTATTGCCCAGTCCACTATCTGTGTAACCCCCGAAAGCAAGGACGTGGATATGGATAAGGTGGAGGACGCAATATCCCGAGTTTTCGGTATCGTCAGCTACACCAGAGCCTGCGTTTGTGAAAAAGATATGGAAGATATCTACGCAAAGGCTCCGAAGTATCTTGAGGATATTTTAGGCGAAGCCAAAACCTTTAAGGTAGAGGCAAAACGAAGTGACAAAAAGTTTCCCCTTAAATCTCCTGAGATATGTATGGAATTAGGCGGACTTATTTTAGATAAATTCCCCCACCTTAGTGTTGACGTTCACAACCCTGAGGTTAAAGTTACTGTTGAGGTAAGGGATTTTGCCGCTTACGTTCATGCCGACAGTAAAAAGGGTGCCGGCGGTATCCCCGTAGGCACAGGCGGCAACGGTTGTATTCTTATCAGCGGCGGTATCGACTCGCCTGTAGCCGCCTACATGATGGCAAAGCGAGGCATAAAGCTTACCGCTGTGCATTTTGCAAGTCCTCCCTATACAAGTGAACGTGCCCTTGAAAAGGTTAAGAAGCTATTAAAGCTTGTAAGCCGTTATAGCGGCAATATTACAATGATAACCGTACCCTTTACAAAGCTTCAGGAAAAAATCCGCGACGATTGCCCCGAAGAGCTTTTTACAATTATTATGCGTCGTCTTATGATGCAGATTAGCGAGCGTATTGCCAAGGATTACGACTGCTCGGCACTTATTACAGGCGAAAGCTTAGGTCAGGTTGCAAGCCAGACTATCCACGCCATTGCCTGCACAGACGAAGCCGCAACCATGCCTGTGTTCAGACCTCTTATAGGCATGGATAAGGAAGAGATTATCAGCATTTCACGCAAAATCGACACTTTCGAAACCTCTATCGAGCCTTTCGAAGACTGCTGTACAATCTTTACACCAAAGCACCCCAGAACCCGCCCTGTGATTAAATTCGTAAAATATGCCGAAGAAGAGGCAAATTTCGGGGAGCTTATTGAAGAAGCAATTAAGAACGTAGAAATTACCGAAATCTAAACTGATTATTTTTAGGAGGACATATGAGAGCAGAGCTGTTTTCTTTAAGACGCACCCCATCAGAGGTAGCCGAGCTTAACAATCAGTCCAAAAGCCTATATACAAGACTTGACGAATTAGCAAACACCCATATTATAATTAAAACCGAGGTTGACCGAAACCCCAAAAAACTGAGCACCGCTTTCAGAGAAAGCTACGAAAACGATGACTCTGTCGAGGGCTACGTATTTGCGAATGCCATCGACACCGAGGACAGCTCCTCCTTTGTGGATTTGTTTTCTTCCCTTATCGGCTTGATTGAAACCACCGAAGACTGTTGCAGTCCCTTTAAAAAAGACGGCAAAACCTTTGAAAACCACGTTAACGTCTACACCTTTCCCTGCAAGGGTACAAGCATAAAGGGTTACTGCTTTTATGCCCTTAACAAAAGGTTTATTATACTTCCTGCTTTTGAAACAGTTAAGGACGTAAGCTTTAACGAATTCTTTACCGACGCTGTGCTCAACGCAAAAGCGGTTCTTAAAGAAAAGAAAGAAAAACACCCCGACGGCACAATTACTTTGGAAAAAGACAGTATTACATACCTTAAGGCTAAAAAAAGCTCCAAAAGCTTTTTCTTAAGCTTTATTCCTCTCAAAGGCGACAGTATAAGCCAAGTAATATTAAAGATTATCGTGCTTCTTGCAATTGCCGCATTTGTTGCAGGCGGTATAATACTTCTTAACTTCTACGTATTTATGCCCATGGAAAACCAGAGTGTAATAAACGAAATCCAGAATATCGCCTTTGCCACCACTGATGAGGTTACCTACGCCACCAACGACGAAGGTGAGGTTGTTGTAGTTAACTCTTCCAACAAAAACTGGAAGGGACTAAAAAAGGTTAACGAAGAAATCGTAGCTTGGATAAGCATTGACGGAACTAAAATTAACTACCCTGTTTTAGAGCATAAGGGTGATACTCCCGAAAGCCAGTTCTACCTTTACAGAAACTACAAAAAAGACTACTCTGACTTTGGCAGTATCTTTGTTGACTACCGCTGTGAGGACAGCTACAAATCAAAGAACTTTATTCTTCATGGTCATAATATGGGTAGCGACGACTCTATGTTCGGTCAGCTTATGAATTACGCCCGTGCTGACGGCAGAACCAAGGGTAATACCAAGTTCTACAAAGAATCACCTATTGTCACAATCGACACCCCCGAGGGTACCGACGAATATGTGATTTTCGCGGTGATGAAAATTGATGTTTCAAACGATATCGAAAACATCTTCGATTACCTTAAGGCAGATTTTGACTCCGACGCAAGGTTTATGAACTTCATTTACAACCTTAAGGTACGTTCTTATCTTGATGTTGATATTCCTATTAATGAAGATGACAGCCTGCTGACACTTTCGACCTGCTCTTATGAAACTGACAATATGCGAACTGTTGCCGTTGCCAGAAGAGTAAGAGAAAACGAGGACGTTTCTAAATACGTTAAAAAGGCAAAGGAAGCAAGTCCTGTCAGCTCGGCAAGCTCATCCTTCAGTGCCGAGTATAAGGCAAACAATACACCTTGGTACGACGGCAAAGGCAATCTTGAGGGCGACGAAACTGTTCTTTATATGTCGCAAAGCGAAATGTATACAGTTAAGTTCTTAGATGCAAACGGCAAGACCATATCTACCCAGATTATACTTGAGGGAAGAGACGCCAAGGCTCCTAAGGAAAACCCCAGAAAGGCGGCAGACGGCAAGTATTACTACGTATTCAAGGGTTGGGACTCTGTTTACACCAACGTTACAAAGGACTTAACCGTAAAACCGATATTTACTAAAAAGAAGATGCCTACCGAAACAAAGCCTACCACCGAGGCTACCACTGCAAAACCCACCGAAGCACCTACACCGATACCCGATACCCCTACTCCTGTGGTAACCGAGGCACCTGAAACCAAACCGCCAAAAACCGAGGCTCCTACAACCGTGCCTCCCACCACAGCTCCTCCTACCGAGGCGACCGAGGTTATCACCACAGCACCTGTAACAATTGCTACCGAGGCACCTGAGACTATGACACAGGCAGAGGCAAGCGAGCCTTTGACCACACCTTAAAATGAGGTGACAATATGAAATGTAATCTTGTTTTCTATCTTGCACGAAAAACAAGCTACTGCGAAAAGGCACTAAAAAAAGCTATTGCAGAAATCGACACTGGGCTTCATACCATTTGTGCATCGACCACCCCACTAATGCTTGGCGAAAAGCTTACCGAAGCACTTAAAACCTGCAACCTTGTGTTCATCATAGGCGGACTTGGCTTTTCGGGCGAAAACCGACTTTCTGACGTTTTGTCACGTGCATTGGCTACTACAAAAGTCAAAATCGGCGACGTTAGAAAGCTCTCAAACTCTGTGGGCAAAAACTGCGGATATCTCATACGTTCCGGCAATCAGCTAATTGTGGCTTTGCCCGATAATCCCGAAGAGCTTAGTGCAATGCTTTCTCCTCAACTCAAATCCTACATTGCCAAAATGTATAACCTGAATTACAGCGAATAACACAAACCGCCGACTAAAAATCGGCGGTAATTTTTTGCTTGACAACTTATATACCGTTTGGTATACTACCATTGTCGGAGGTGTTAAATATGACTGAAGCAACCGATAATCGTCAAAAAATCATAAACACCGCACTTAATCTTTTCGCAAAAAAAGGATATGATGCGGTATCCACTGTAGAAATCGCACAGGAAGCCGGCATTACTAAGCCCACCATGTACTATTACTTCGGCTCGAAGGAAGGCTTGCTTTCTGAAATTCTTAATATTCATTACAACCGATTTATTTCAGACCTCGAAAGTGCCGCCTCTCTGCCCGAAGATATTGCTCTTACCTTCTTCAGGCTTATGAGGGTTTACTTTGATTTTGCCCTTCAAAACAAGGATTTTATTATGTTTAAGCTAAGTATTTTTAACCGCATCGGCGAAGATACTACGTACCGCCTTTCGAGACAATATATCGACCGCGAGTCCTCCATTATTACCAACGTTTTTAATGTTGCCGCAAACCACGTCGGTAATATTAAAGGCAAAGAGGATTTATGCACAGTAAGCTTTGTAGGTGTTACCCACGCGGCAATCGGCTCTTATTTTCACACAGGCGACGAAAAGCTTTTAAGCGACGACATAATCTATCGCATACGTCAGCAGTTTTTATATGGAATATATTCGTAAATTTAGCTTTTCTTATGGGGGATATTCCCCTTATTTTATACATTTATTATACCATTCGGTATATACAGGAGGAAACAATGAAAACTTATATTGCAAATGAGAGTATCTATTATCACATCTATCCCTTTGGCTTTGTGGGTGCACCCAAAAAGAACGAGGGAGAAAAAACTTCCGCCAAAAGAATTAATAAAATATCGGCGCATATTCCCCATATGAAAAGCCTTGGTATAAATGCCCTTTACTTAGGCCCTGTGTTTGAATCGGTATATCATGGCTACGACACCAAGGATTACAGACTTATAGACAGCCGTCTGGGCAACAACGAGGACTTCGAAAAATTCTGCAAGGAGCTTGAAGAAAACGACATCGACCTTATTTTAGACGGTGTCTTTAACCACGTAGGCAGGCACTTTTTCGCCTTTGAGGATATTAAGGAGAAACGCGAGGCTTCGCCTTACTGCTCGTGGATTTCAGGTCTTAGGTTTGATGTAAACAACAGCTATAACGACGGCTTTCATTACGATGCGTGGCAGGGACACGAGGAGCTTGTAAAGCTTAACCTTAAAAACGAAGACGTAGTCTCCTACCTTTTGGAAAGTGTCGGAATGTGGATTGACAAATTCGGCATAAAAGGCCTGCGTCTTGATGCCGCCGATTGTATTGATAAGGAATTTTTTAAACGACTCAGAGCTTACACCACCGAAAAAAGACCTGATTTTTGGCTTATGGGCGAAATTATCCACGGCGACTATCGCCAGTGGGCAAACCCTGAAATGCTTCACTCTGTAACCAACTACGAAATGCACAAAGGGTACTACTCGGGCGTTAACGATAAAAATATGTTTGAACCTGCCCACGGCCTTCTTCGAGAATACGGCGACTGGGGACTTTACAAGGACTTGGTGCTTTACAACTTCGTAGATAACCACGACATAAATCGACTTGCAAGCTACCTTAAAAATCTTGATAACATCAAAAATATTTATACAATGCTTTTCACCGTTCCGGGTACACCCTCAATATATTACGGCAGTGAATACGCCATAGAGGGCAAAAAAGAAAACCACAGCGACGCCCCCCTTCGTCCAAGCTGGGATGACATCAAAATCACCGAAAAAGGCAAGGAGCTTTTTAGTCATATTGCTTCTCTTGCAAAAATACGCAAAGCATCAAAGGCTCTTAAATATGGCGACTTCAAGCAAGTTCACTTAGAAAACGAATGCTTGGTGTTCAGTCGAAGCAAGGACAACGAAACCGCCGTTATAGGTATTAATATTTCAGGAAGCTCAAAAAACCTCTCTTTTAACATAAACGGCAGAGAAATCCGTATGGAGCTTAACCCCTACGACTCACAGATTATTGAATTTTAAGTTAGCAAAAAACAGAAGCCTCCCATCAGGGAGGCTTCGTTGCATTTAAATTAACATTCTTCCTTACGCTTATAAAGCTTTGTAGTGGTAGCTAACCCACCGCCGATAAATAGCACCGCTATCCACACAAGGGGATTAGTGCTGTCACCTGTTTTTACAACATCAGGCGGCTGAGGCTTTACAGGCTGTGTGGGAACCGTCTCTACAGGTTCTGTGGGCTCTGTTGTTACAGGCTCAGTGGGCTCGGTTGTGACAGACTCAGTGGGCTCTGTTGTCACAGGCTCAGTAGGCTCTGTTGTCACAGGCTCGGTGGGCTCTGTTGTCACAGGCTCAGTAGGCTCTGTTGTCACAGGCTCAGTGGGCTCTGTTGTTACAGGCTCAGTAGGCTCTGTTGTCACAGGCTCAGTGGGCTCTGTCGTTACAGGCTCGGTGGGCTCTGTTGTCACAGGCTCAGTAGGCTCTGTTGTCACAGGCTCGGTTGGCTCTGTTGTTACAGGCTCGGTGGACTCGGTTGTTACAGGCTCAGTGGGAACTGTAGTTTCTGTAAGATTTTCGAACACAACGCCCTTGTCAAGCATAAGCTCAAGATGTGAACCGTGAAGATGAGTGATATCCCTGTACTCATCACCGTCGGCTACTCTGATGGTAACTTCCAAGAAATATTCGCCAATGTTGTGGTGTGCTTCACTAACCACAAATACGGTATAAACCGTTTCGTCGTAAATAACACCCTCATCATCGCCCTTTACCTCGGAAAGCATGAACACAAAGTAACCCGCCTTATAAAACTCCAGAGTTTTAAAGCTAACTACACCATCGGCATCGTTAGTCTGACTGTCTACAAGCTCGCAGTTAATTTGCCTGAGTTCAAAGGTAAACTGACCTTCCTCAGGGGCTTTTCCGTCAAGGGTTTTCTGAGCATTAAGCTTAAGAGATGCCGCACCTCTGGTTTTGTTTTCAAAAACTATTTCATCTATCTTTTCGCCATTAAGAAAATACTGAACCCCTGCTTTAAAGCTGTCGCTGTTCTCGGGTGCAGTTACAGTTACAACTGCATCATAAACATTATGGTCGAAGAAAATTGCAGTATCGGCTTCGTCGGCTGTGCACTCGTGAGATTCGCTGATTGTATATCTGTAAACACCGACCTCTGTATAAACAATTTCGTCAAAGGTTGCAACGCCGTTTACAGTAGATTTAGTATCAATAACTTTGCCCTCAGAATCCATAAGCTCGAAGTTAAACAATCCGTCCTCGGGAGTTTTTCCGTCAAACAGCTTATCTGCACTTAAGGTAACTCCCACAGGCTTTCTCAGTGTATTGGTAAACTCAAACGCATCGGGCGCTGTGTCGTTATCTATGTCGTTGCCGTTTATCTTTGTTTCAAGAAGGTACTGCCTGCCATCATCGCTTAAGGTAACGATAAACTGAATCTCATAAATCGTATCATCATAAATAACAGTTTCGTCGCATCCTTTTTCTTCGTAAACCTTAAAATTATAGACACCCTCGTCGTCGAAGATAATCTCGAAAAATTCCACGTTGCCATCATTGTCATTGTGCATCTTTTCGTGGAATTTGTTGATGTACTCGCCTTCAAGAACAAAGGTAAATTCTCTGTCCTTTAGCTCTCTGCCCTCTAAGGTTTTGTGAGCTGTAAGCTTAACCTTAACAGGTACGATTTCGTTATTTGTAATAACCGCAGGAGACTCATCGGTTACGAGCTTGCCGTCCAAGTAGGTTTTGCCGTAAGCAATATGCACAGAGTGTATAGCACCCGGCTGATAGCCTTCGGGAGGCTCAACCTCAATAAGAGCGTATTCGTGACCCGAGGGCAGGTTTTCAAAGCTGACTATACCCTGCTCATCGCTGGAAGCGGTAAGTGCTTCTATTGTGGCATCACCGTCGCAAACGTGACAGCTTTCGCCGTAGTGCTCTAACCTAAACACCGCACCCTCAAGAGGATGTCCCGTAATGCTGTCTTGCTTTGTAAAGCTGAAATCACCGTAGTAACCTTCAACCTCGGGAATAAAATAATCAATGTGGTTGTCGCCGAACAATGGCTCGCCTGTACTGAAATCTACTGTTTTAAAGTAGAAGGTGGTTGTGTCATTTGTAGGGAAGGCTTTGCTGAACAAAAAGCCATCCATTTCATTTTTCAACCTTACCTTATAGCTTACGGAAAGCACGTAATTTCCAATATCGTCAATGTAAAAATTCTGAGTAGTTGTAAGCCACCATTTAATTGTCTCAGTGGTACTGTCAAAGGTAGCGACATCTTTGCCGTTCTTTGTATTTATAACCGCCTGTACCTCGCTGCCGTCTGGATTGTAGAAGTTAACAAACTCTACGTAATCGCTCATAGGGTCAAGGGTATAGGCTTCTTCCATAGTCTCGGCAGGTATAAGTTCGATATCTGTAAGAATGTTTTCAAATGCAGTTGTAAGCTCGGTTCTGCTGTTACCAGATGCATAGCGGTGAATGTCCTCGGTGTCTTCTGCTTCTTCAATCATAGGTCCGCCAGCGATAGCATCCCTAAGCCAAGCCCTGTAGCTTTCGGTAGAATTGCCGATAACATGGGTTGAGCGTGTTCGGTCAACGGTTGTGAAAGCTGTATTTTTAGCGGCGTTCAGATAATCGGGGATACTCTGCACACCTACGTCAATACCGATTGAAAATACGTTTATACCAGAATTTTTAATAGATTCAGCTACGTTATCTGCTCTGTCGGCGGCTTTATCTGAATAGTTAACGCCATAGGTACAAAGCTTTTTGGTTACAGAGTCGGCAAAGTAACCGTCGGTGCCCACTTTAGAAGCATTATAAGAGCCTGTCATATAGGTATCGTAGCCAACAATACGGCTTGTACTGTTTCTTCCGCTTTCAATATAAGTTGTGGGAAAACCGTCAGTAATAAATATAACGTACTTAAAAGCCGCATCAGATTCTTTCAGTAAATTATAAGCAAGCTGAAGTCCGCCCTCAATATTTGTAAAACGCTCGCGGTTGCCTGTAGGAGCAGTAATATCATTAACTGTGCTCTTAAGCTCTGCCGCTTTCTCGGCTGTATTTACTGTTGTAAGCGGAACTACAGTATTTGCGTAAGAGTTAAAGGTTACAAGACCAAAACGTCTGTCTTCGCTGATGTTTTTATCAACGGCATATAAATCAAGAAATGTATTAACCGCTGATTTTGCGTGGGTAAGTCGTGCATCCTTTATATTGTAGCCTGCGTCACTGACACCCAAACCCTGATGGGTAGAGTTCATTGTATTTGAAACGTCCATTACAACCACAACGTCTACACTTTGGTCAATTACTCGGGGCTTTGCTACTACCTTAAGAGTAATGTCAAAGTAGTTCTCGTCCTCTGTGGGAGCTATGGTTTTGCTTACGGCTACGCGGTCTCTGTAAAGAGTTCCGTCAATAGGATATTCCTTAGGGTTCCAACCGCCTACTGTCTCTATCTGCTGTGTGCTGTCGGGTGTACTAAGTGCAGATACCGAAGCTACAGGCAATGACAAAGAAAGTATAATAACAGTAAGCAACATGGAAATTGCCCTTGAATAGAACTTATATCTTTTCTTCATAGTTCTCATCCTTCCTATAATGTACCTTTATTTATGCTATGCTCTATTACCGCAGACTCCGATAAGGTCGCCTGCCTTTTCAGTAGTAAAAAAGCTACAGGAGCCGCAGTCCAAGCAGGTTTTTTCGGGATAATATTTGTGAACACCCTCACTGCAACCATCCTGAGTTGCATTAACCCATTTATAACCGCCTTTGGTAAAACGCGGATTAAGCTCAAAGTCGGGATAATCTCCCATATGCTTACCTACATCCTCATCAAAACGAAAAACAACTTCGCAAATGTCATCGTCGATTACAAATGAACGAACAATGGTCTTTTCCATCAGACTGCCTCCTTTTCTTTTAATTTACAACTATATTTTATAAGAAATTTTTGCCATTGAAAATGTCTGTTTGAAGTAAAAAATGGACAATCGAATTCCCGATTTTTGCCATAAATAACCTTGGTATTCGTCGTTTTTCGTTAATTTCGTGGCTATAAAATAAGAAACGCGTTCGTTCAAACGAATAAAGAGTATAAAAAAAGCAGTACACAGCTTAAACTCTGTGTACTGACTGTTTTATATTATAACTTAGCTGCAAGCTCTTCGAAAAGGACTGTTTCGTCCTTTAAGTCCTCAGACGCCTTCTTTCCTAAGTAAAACGCCGCAACCAAGCCGGGGCCAACATTTGGTGCACTGCCTTGGCCTACGGTAGAAATAATAATTTCCTTGGGCTTAATTTCGGTTTCAATAAGCTTTTTAACCTCCAAGGCGTGCTCTTTGCGTAGGGTATGTGTAATAAAGATAATCTGGTTTTCAAGGTCCTCACCTGTTGCCTTCATATACTCAACAATAAGACGGTAGGCGTTCTTGTAGCCGCGTGTTTTGCCTAAAACGTGGCTCATTCCCTTGTGATTAAAATCAGCCATAGCCTTGATACCCACAAGTGTACCCATAACTGCGGCGGCGTTAGATACTCTGCCCATTTTTTTGCAGTAGAAAAGGTCATCCATCCAGCCAATCTGATGCACTCTGTGCTTGTTTATTTCAAGAAGCTCAGCGGTTTCCTCAATGGTTTTGCCCTCGGCTCGATACTGAGACGCCATTACGCAAACCATACCCTCCGAGGTAGAGTAACGCATAGAATCAACAATAATAATCTTTCTGTCGGGATATTTTTCCTGCAAATCTCTTTTTGCGTTTACAAATACACCGTACATACCCGAAAGACCACCCGAAAGAGTAATACATAAAACGTCTTTTCCATCTTTAAGCTGAGCCTCTAAAACATCAGAAACCTCGCCGATTGCAGGTGTGGCGGTTTTGTAGCTTGCCTTTTTGTCGGAAAGAGCTTTAAAAAAAGCATCGCTTTCCTCTTCGGTCCAGTCAAGATTACCTTTAATAGCAGTACCATCGGGAAGATGCACATAACCCCTTGCGTAATCTGCAATGCCGAAACGGTCTCTTAAATCCTTTTTAAGGTCGCAGGAAGTGTCAGAAATAATAGCAAAACTGTTCATTTTCAGTTACTCTCCTTGTATGTTTATCAGAATTTACAAACCGAATTATAGCACACGCGTGTCGCTTTTTCAATGTTTTTTTATCAAATTAAACTATTTTTCCTTAAATTACCCCATTATCTTCTATGACTCGACACTTTACTTTTTCTCTTATTTATTAGATAATATATGTATAAATAACAAGGGGGACTTACTATGCCTTTCTGGGGTTACTTAATTATTCTTGGAGCTTTGGCGGCTATACTCATTCCGCTATACTTTATATTCAAGTACACATACAAAATCACATGGAAGGTTGTTGACGAACAGCTTGTCCGCACTTCAAAGGACAAATGGGCAAGGGATTGCAGCTGTGCCACCAATGAAGAGCACGTAAGAATGTTTGAGGAAGGCATAGCCTGGGGCAATAAATATCGCAATTTCGCAATTGAAGAGCAAATAACCAACGACGACCTTAAGCTTTGCGGCGAATACTTTGATTTTGGCTTTGACAAATGTGCTGTTATTCTACAGGGCAGAGCCGAAAGCCTGCTTTACTCATACTACTTTGCTGAGCCTTATAGAAGTATAGGATTTAATATACTTGTTATCGACACCCGTGGCCATGGCGAAAGCGAAGGCTACTTCAACGGTTGCGGCATTACAGAAAGCAGAGACGTAACCGCTTGGGTAAAGCATATTGAGAAGAAATATAACATCCACAGCTTTGTGCTTCATGGCATCTGCATCGGCAGTGCCTCGGTTTTCCTTGCAGCTACAAAAAAAGACTTTCCAAAAAGTGTCAAGGCTTTGGTTGCTGAAGGTACATTCCACAGCTTTTACGAAAGCTTTAAAGAACATCTTAAGGAGCTAAAAAAACCTACCTACCCTGTTATATGGCAAATGCGTTACATCTGCAAAAGACGCTTTAACATTGACGTTAAGAAAGAGTCCCCCATTGAGGTTGCCGACAAATTCACCCTTCCCTTGCTTCTAATGAGTGGCAAATGCGACCTTTATTCTCTGCCCGAAAAGTGCAAATCTCTTTTCGACAAATGTGCTTCTACAACTAAAAAGCTGGTCACATTTGACAAGGGTGCACATTCTCACTTAAGAATAAACGCAGTGGAAAAATACGATAAAACAATCAAAAATTTCTTAGAGGAAATTGAAGCAATATGAAAATTGAAGCCTTACAAAAGCTGACACTTTTAGATTACCCCGGCAAAATGGCAGCAACAATATTTACCTACGGTTGTAACCTGCGGTGCCCTTTCTGCCACAATGCCTTACTTGTTACCGAAGAAAGTGCCGGCGGAATTACCGGCGACGAGGTTCTCGACTTTCTCAGAAAACGCAAAGGCATGCTTGAGGGCGTTTGCGTTACAGGCGGCGAGCCTTTGCTACAGCCCGATATCGAGGACTTTTTAAAAGCTATAAAGGAAATGGGATTTAGCATTAAGCTTGACACCAACGGAACATTTCCTAAAAAGCTTAAAGATTTAGTACGCAAAAATCTTGTAGACTACGTGGCTATGGACATCAAAAACTGCCGCGACAAATACGCCTTGACCTCGGGCAAGCTTGCAATGAATTTAAGTGCAATTGACGAAAGCATCAGCTTTTTGCTTTCAGGTGAGGTTCGGGCGGAATTTCGCACAACTGTGGTAAAGAATTTTCATACATTGGAGGACTTGCTTAAAATCACTCAGTGGATTTCAGGCTGTGACCGCTACTTTTTACAGCAGTTTGTGGATTCGGGTAATCTTATTGACGAAAGTCTTGAAGGCTACTCGGATGACGAACTGAGGGCGATTTATAAGCAGATAAAACGAAATCTGCCTGTTACTAAGCTTCGCGGTGTTGTGGAAAATTAAAGGACTGATAATATGGAGTATCTGTGGACTATTTTAATGGGATACTCGCTGGGCTCTATAAGCCCTTCGGCGATTATTTCGAAGTTCAAAAAAGTAAATATGCGTGAAAACGGCACTAAAAATTTAGGTGCCACCAACGCAATGCTTGTTTTGGGTAAAGGTTGGGGTGCCTTAGTCATGGCCTTTGACGTATTGAAGGCAGTTCTGGCAATAATTCTTGCACGTCTTATTTTTCCTCAGTTTTCTGCCGCAGGCATACTTGCAGGTGCGTCGACGGTTTTAGGTCATATCTGTCCTTTTTACCTTAAATTCAAAGGCGGAAAAGGTCTTGCCTCATTTGCAGGAATGATTCTTGCCCTTGACCCTGTGCTGTTTGTGTTTATGCTTTTGCTTTGCGTAGGAATAATGATTTTAGCCAACCACTCGGTTGTTGTGCCCTATGTTGCAGCGGTTATCTTTCCTGTATTTTACTGTGCACGCAACCCCGAGCCTGCTGTTATTATAATTGCAATTTTAGTCAGCCTGCTTCTTGCATTAAGGCATATTCCCGACATCAAAAGAGTCAAAGAAGGCGGCGACATAAAAATAAGGGACTTTTTAAAACAGCATCATAAGAACAAATAATCACTAAAAGGCGAAAGGACTGCACTTTAAATTGTGCAGTCCTTTCTTTTTAGGGTATAAAGTTATGTCGCGTGGCACTATTGCTTGCGTTTTCGATAAATAAAAAAGTGCGAAGCCAAAGCCCCGCACCGAAAAACGCAGGCTTCAACTTTGTTACCACACAAAATTTATCGTTTGCTTTCCAGCTACGCGAAAAAAAGCCTACATTTTTACCTAAGTAAAGAATGAAGCTGAAAAACAAAACGCATAATTAAATTTTGTGTGGTAGATTTATTAAATCAATAACATTCTCAAATTGCAATAGCTTTTGAAGCCATAAACGCATCTAATCTTTCAGAAGGCATAAACGCCTTTCCTCTTCGCATAATACAACATCCTTCGCTAATAATATCTGTAAGTCAATTTAACGGAGGTGTAAGTAAAATGGGCAAGAATCAGTTTGTAACCCACAGGGACGACGGCTACTGGCAGGTAATGGGCGAAGGCAATAAAAAGCCTACTGTAGTTGTAGAAACTCAGCGTGAAGCTATTGCCATTGCCACAGATATCGCAAAAAATCAAAAGTCTGAGCTTACCGTTTGCGGCAGAGACGGTAAAATCCGCAAGAAGAGTTCTTTTGGCAACGATCCCGTACCGCCTCACGGCTGATATTGTTAATAATAAAAAGAAAAACGGAGCTGACAGTTTTGTCAGCTCCGTAATTTTGCGTTAAATATTACTTTGTAACATCTACCTTAAACTTACCCTCAGAGTTTGTATAGCATCTGAAAGTATAGTTGCCGCCTGTGGCGTTGAGAGTACAGTTAACCATACCTGTGTCAGTAAAGGTCCAGCCCTCGGCTGTATCCTCTATTGTACCTGTATTGCCGTACCACATAGCTGTGCTGTTATCGTAAACCTTAAACTCATATGTGCCTGCAGCAAGTGAAAGAGTAATGCTTGCAGAACCATCTGTGTTAAGTGTCATTACCTTACCTGGGTCCCAATCTGTAAGGGTACCTCTGAGGTAATAAGTAGAATTTGTACCTGTAGAAGTATTATCGCCGGTATTACCGCCTGTGTTATCATCTGTATTGTCATCGTCTGTATTGCCGCCCGAGCTGTTGCCGTAGGTAGAAATATCAACGCCCCAATACTTGCTTCCCTTTGTTGTAATGGTGTACAATGCATTATTTGAAACATAAGCATTTCCTATATTATCTGTACGCTCAGCATTACTGCTGCCTGTGCCGTCTGAGAACTTAATATAGTCGATGTCAGCAGGAACATCGGCAGAATAAACCTTGTCGCCGTCAGTATTTGTTTCAACATATGTCATGGCCGAGCCGGGATATTCACCTAAAGGTGTACCTGTTGTAGAACCGCCAACCACACCGTAAAAGGCGTAGATGTAAGCATCTGCCCAACTGCTGTCGGGGATAAAGTAAACCTTTACTGTATCGGTTGTAACATCGCCGCCGGTATTACCACCTGTATTACCACCTGTATTACCACCTGTGTCACCGCCTGTGTTACCGCCTGAAGAACCGCCGCCGATTGAAGGACCGGGAAGTGCAGGTGTACCTGTACCTGTCTGACCTATGTTAATATCACCGATATTAGCTGTACCGCCGGGGTTAGCAAGGCTGTTCTTAGACTTCATGGTCTTGTAGTTATTATAAGCAGTTGTAAGTTCAGAGTCAGATACATTATTCATGTATGCCTTCTTAAGAGCCATATATGCGTCGTAGGATGCATACTGATACTCCTTGGAAAGAACTCCCTTAACCTCATCCATAAGGGTTGAAGATGCACCGACAGAAGCAAGCTCGGCAGTACCCTCTTCTACGGGGAATACAGTAATAAGCTTAGCTACATATTTCTGAATAGCTGTTGCATCCTTAACGTTAACCTTTGTGTCGCCGTTTACATCTGCCTGAACAAAAGCGGTTTCGTCAAGCTCAAGAAGCTTTGCGGCGTACTTCTGTACAGTTGTTGCATCCTTGATGTTGATTTTTCCGTCAAGGTCGGCGTCACCGTAAAGATACTCTGCCTTAGGTGCAGTTGTCTCTGTTGTGGGAACTGTTTCGTCGGGAGTTGATGTAGCGGGCTCTGTGGGCTCGCTTGTTGCAGGAGCAGTAGGTCTTTCGGGCATTTCGGGCAGAATTGCCACGCCGTCCTTAACCTCAATCATAACTGCTGTCTTATGCTCTGAGCCGTCTGCGTATTTTGCGTATACTTCAAGAATATACATTCCGTCGCCGCCAACTGCAAATATAAAGTTGGAGTTAGAGGAATAATCCTGCACAACTCTGCCGCTTACTGCAAACTTAAACTCTACGTCCTCAGCACCGTCTGCTGCATAAGCATCAACAAGGAAGTATGCTTCGTCTGTTTCCTCAACGATAACAATAGGAGCAAGCTCATCCTTAGCAGGCTCGGTGGGTGTTGTTTCTGCAGGGTCTGTTGGCTGAGTTGTAGGAACAGAAGGCTCTGTAGGCTTTGTAACTATCTCAGAGGGGTCAGTCTCAGCAGGCTTTGTGGGACCTTCTGAAGGCTCGGTTTCTACAGTATTGTCTTCTGTAGGTTTAACCTGTGTAGGCTGTGTTATGGGCTCTGTGGTATCGCCGTCTAAATTAATATAAACGTCAGCCACAAAATCAGAAGCATAGCTTGCAAAGCTAAGGTCTGCAGTCTGTGCACCGCCGGAGCCTGTGTTAAATACAACACCTGAAAATTCGCTGGCAGGTACAACTACGGAGTAGTTGCCGTCAGAGCCCTTTGTCATTGCTACACCTGGCCAAACAGTACCATCGCCACCTGCACCCCAGATGTGGGCATGAACGTTAGTAGTAACGGAACCTGTAGGTGCGTACGTAAGCTTCTGTGAACCAAGAATAATTTTGCAATTAGCCACAGGGAATGCACTTGTGTTAAGCTGGCCAACGGCACTCTTAACAACAAAGTAAACGCTTGAATACTCTTCGATAACCTTTGCAGAATATGTACCGTCAGAGTTTCTTGTCATAGGAATCTGCTGATTATTTGCAGCATTTGTTTCGTCAACAGCAACACAGATAACCTCTGTGGGAGCATCTGTCAAAGCAGATATGTCAACTGTAACGTTAACTGTATCGTAAACGATATCTTCGAGTTCGTTCTTCTCGAGCTCCTCGCCTGTATAGTCAACCAAATATGTATAGGAGGGACAAATAAGATTGAATGCAAGGTCAGTACCGTTTAAGATTACGTAATCATCATAAACGTCTACAAGGTAACCCTGAGAGCTGTTTGCATCCATAATATAGTCGGTAGTACCGCCTGAATTAGGATGAGTTGTAGAAGAAGTAGAAGGAATGTGAACGGTGTAGCAAGTATTGCCGTTTTCGTTGTCGAAGTTATAGCCATACTTAAAGTCGATATGGCTGTGACCGTTCATCATAATAATCTCGGGATATGCTTCCATAATAGACATAAGACGCTTAACATCAGCGTATGAATCCCTTAAAGCACCGCCGTAGTAAGGTGTAACCTTATTATCGCCTGCACCGTAGCCGCGGATAAGAGCATGCTGGTTAACGATAATCTTATGTCCATCGTTCTTGTACTTCTTAAGTAAGCCCTCAAACCAATCAAGCTGAGCAGTAGTAAACTCGCTTGACTCGTTGGGAGAACCTGAAATTTCAAGAACCAAGAAAATATAGTGGTCACCGTTAATGGTCTTTTCGTAGTAAGGTGCAGACTGAAGTGCACCTGTGGTTGTGTTAAGACCTGTGTACTTTTTATAAAGGTCAAGATTCTCAGCAGCACTGCCACCCTTCATTTCGTGGTTGCCGTTGGTTTCGTAAATAGGGTTGTTATAGTTGGATTTTGCAATAAGCTCCAGATACTGGGGATACTCTTTTTCAAGGTTATTATAAGCATAACCGTTAACCATATCACCACAAATTGTCATAAAGTCAACGTCTCTGTCTGCAGCTACCTCAAGAGCATTTGCAAAATGAGTTTTGCTTAAATACCAGTAAGAATCGTCGTGCTGAATATGAATGTCAGACAAAGCCTCAAAGGTATACTGCTTGTCAGCAGACTTAGCCTTAAACTGCTTATCTGCAGGAATGTCAAAAACTGCAGAAGCATTAGCTACAGTTGCAGCAGTACCACTTTTAACGGCAATAACCTTGGTAGCATCGGCAGGAATTGCAGTATTTTCGGGCATTTCAAAATACTTTTTGCCTGAGCTTACAGTTATCTGAGCAATGCCGCCGTAACCTTCAAGGGCACCTGTATCGTCTGCCCAGTAAAGGATGTATGTACCGCTTGTGCCGGAAAGGCTTAAACGGCCCTCTGCATAGCCCGCATTTTTATATGCGAATTCGTAGTTAAGGTCAAGGCCTGCAGCACTTGCACCAACAAAACCTACAATGCACATAGAAAAAAGCATTGCCATAACCAAAGCTACGGAAAGTAAAGCCTTGGCTAATTTCTTTGTTTTCATTAAAAATCCTCCTTTTCGTGTCCTTAAGACACCTATAATCGTACATTATAATTATAACAAAGCCCTGCTTTCAAATCAATTAACATAATTGATAGAATAGCAGGGCTTTAACTGTGCATTATTTCTATTAATTTATTTTTTGGTTTGCAAAAACTCGAAATTTGTCAACGTTTTTTCTTGCGGTATAAAACAGAAATTATTCCTGTCAAAACAAATACGATAACGCCTGCAATGGTCACAAAAAAACCCGAGTACACACCCACAGGGGTAAACCTGAGCTCGATTTCGTGTTCTCCCTCTGAAAGCTCAAAAGCACAGAAGGTTTTTGCAACAGACTTAATCTCTGTCTCTTTGCCGTCTACATAAGCCTTCCAGCCTTCATCGTAAAGCACCGAGGTATAAAAAAGTCCGTCCTCTTTTGCGTTAATGGTACCTTTAAGTCCGCAGGCGGTTTTATCTGAAAGCTGTAGGGTGCTTTGGCTGAGCTTATCAAGCCCTTCTTCAAAAACCTCTTCGTCAAGGTAAAATAAATAATATCCCAGCCTGCCGTTATTGCTTTCGATTACAGGAAGATTTACGCTTACGGTATCACCTTTTCGGCAGGTGCCGAGAGCTGTGATATGAATATCATTATCCAAATCCCACACAGTTCTGCCACCGCAATTAATCGCAAACTTTTCTTTTGAAGAATTGCGGAATATTCCGTAATAACTGCCGTCTTCGGGAGCTACGTACTGAACCGTAAGCACCTCGTCTTCGGTTGCGGTCCTTTGATATGTATAATAGGTACCTAAGCTTTCGTAATGCTTCATCGCACTTAAATCCGCACCGCTTATTTTGCTTGCTTCTACAGATACAAGCACATCTTTATCGATACCTGTTGCAAGGCTAAAAAACTCATTCTGCGTATCCTGCGGCAAACGAGAGCTTTCATAAAGCTCATAATCAAGAAGTGAAGTCTTTGTCATAAAGCCTACAGGCAGAAAAGCTTTATTTTCGTAAAGTTTGCTGCCCTCTTTCTCTGACACAAGACTCATGTATCTGCTGTCTATAACCTCCTCGCAAATGTGCACAGGCACGTCCTCGGGGTCCACAGTACCGTCAGCTCTGGCTATAAGATACTTTATATTGAGAAAAAGATTTGTAACAGGAGTTGACTCGACGTAAAGATACATATTATTCTTTTTGGACGCTTCTAAACCGAATTCGCTTAAAAAATCGGCATAGTCTTCCCTGCACATTGAATTAAAGGCGGATATACCAAACACCGAGTAAAGAGCTCCGTCGTTATAGCTGTAAGGGCGTACAAATTCTGTACGGTAAAGCTCAGATTCGCCGCTGTTATTTTCTGCGATTGATATAAGCTTATTTACCGAAGTCACCTGATTAGGGTAATCCTCGCCGGTGTAGTAACCGACAAATCTTGTGGAATATAAAGCGGATACACTCATATCGCATATTACCAGAAGACAGAGCGAAACCGACAATATCCTGTGCTTAAGCTTTCCTTTTTTGTAAAGGAAAATCAAAAACATAATAATGATAATAACCGCCGCAGTAATAATAACAGAAATCGTTTTTTGAACAAACACTGCCGCAACCAAATAAACCGACAGAATAACCGATGACACCAGAAACGCCTTTTTGCCAAAGGTATCCATAAACGAAAAGGCTCGGTAAGCCATTGCCACAAGCACAAAGGAAAACAAGAAGCTAAAGCGGTAGTACACCATAGCAACATCATTAAACCCATGCCATATAAAGCAAAGCTGATCAATAACAAAGCTAAGAATAAAAATCACCAAAAACGATAAAGACACTATCTTTTCTTTAAGCTTTATTTTATCTGACACAAAATAAAATACACAAAGCACTACGGCTAAGGTACTGCAAAAAATATTAGGCTCGCCCTTGTCCATTGAAATGGGGCGTGTATATGAAAGCAGATTTGTAACCGTGCGGACAATTGCTAACATAGTATTACCAAAGCTTGCATCTGTATATCCGTAGGCACCGGTTATGCTGTATTCAACAGGGAACCCCGAAACATCCGACATAGAATCCGACTTGCTAAGAGCAAAATATGCAGGTACAGTCATAAAAGCAGTTAGCATAAAGGCAATCAGCGTAAAGCCTGCCATTTTGCCTGCGTTTTTCATGCTGTGACAAAAACCTTTGAAATTAACAGCAGTATAACAAATGCTAAACAGCAACACAAAAATGCAAACCACATAGCCTATGTAAAAATTACAGATTATACAAAAAGCCAGAGAAATTATATAGAGACTATATTTTCCGTCTTTTAATACACTTATAACTCCAGCCGCAACCAAGGGCAAAAGTGCAACGCTGTCAAGCCACATAACGTTCCAGTAATACCCCATTATAAAGCCGCAAAGTGCATACATAAGCGAAAAATACACAAGGCTAAAATCGTTGCGTCTGAAGGCTTTTCTGAGAAAAACCGCCATAAATCCGCCTGCACAGCCTATTCGGATTACAATGGTAAAGGCAAGGTAGCTTTCAAGCCATACGTGCCCCTCGGGCAAAAACACCGTCAGCAAATTAAGAGGACTTGCCAGATAATTTGCAATCACACCTAAAAAGTTTGTCCCGCCGCCTACGTTCCACGAATAAAGGGGCAGTTGTCCTTCCTTAAGTATACATTGAAGCTCTCTTAAAAAAGGATAATACTGATGCCACGCATCGCTTACCATAACAATATTTCTGCCGAAAGGCTCTACCTTGTTAATAACAAAGCAGACAGCAACTATAAACGCAGGCAGTAAAAATGCGGCTATAACAAAAATATTATAGCTAAGCTTCTGTTTTATTCCGTTTTTACCATAGTGGCTTTTCAGATTTTTTACCATATACGGACTCCCGTTATACAAAAGCCCTTCCAAAGGGAAGGGCTTACGCTTTATTTTATAGAGAAAAATTCTTCGGCATTCTGAGTAGTAATATCAATAAGCTTTTGAGTTTCCATGCCCTTGATTTCTGCAATTTTTTCTGCAGTAAAAGCGATTTTTTCGCTACTGTTTCGCTTACCGCGAAATGGCACAGGCGAAAGGTAGGGACAGTCGGTTTCAAGAAGCAGCCTGTCAAGCGGCACCGCCTCGCAAACCTCTACGGGAACTCTGGCGTTTTTAAAGGTAACAACGCCGCCAAGGCTTATAAATGCACCAAGCTTTAAGACCTCTTTAAGCATTTCTTTGCTACCGCTGTAGCAATGCAATAGCACCTTTTTGGGGGTATATTTCTTTAAAATACGCATGGTGTCGGCGTGAGCCTCTCGGTCGTGAATAACCACAGGTGCGTCAAGCTCTAAGCTAAGTTTTAGCTGTTCTTCAAATACTTTTAGCTGAGGCTCTTTGGGAATGTCCCAGTAATAATCAAGACCAATTTCGCCTATTGCCACAACCTTTTTATTGTTTTTATAAAGGCTTGCAAGCTCATCGAGATAATTCTCAGTAAGTCCTTCAAGATTTTCGGGGTGAACGCCCACCGCCGCATACATAAAGGGGTACTTTTCAGAAAACTCTATCGCCTTTTTGGCAGTAGCTAAATCAACAGAAGCATTGACAACCGCCTTTACTCCCATTTCAGGTAAGGATGCTAAAAGTTCGTCTCTGTCCTCGTCAAACTTTTCGTCGTCGTAATGTGCGTGAACGTCAAAAATATTATTGTAACTCATCAGCTGATTTTAGAGCCTGCAGGCACACCGTCAACAAAGATTACCTTAACGTCTTCACCAGCAGTTGCGGCTAAAATCATACCTGCACTTTCAATTCCGCAAAGGGTAGCAGGCTTAAGATTTGAAACAAGGATAATAGACTTACCTTGGAGCTCGTCGGGGGTATAATACTTGGCAATACCCGAGGCAACGGTTCTTTCCTTAACTCCATCAAAAACAGTAAGCTTCAAAAGCTTTTTAGCCTTTTTAACAGGTTCGCAGGCGGTAATTTTAGCAACTCTAAGGTCTACCTTGCAGAAATCCTCTATACCGATAGGAGCCAAACCCTCGGGGATGTCGATTTTCTTTTCTTCCTCTGCCTTAGGCTCGTTGTTGCAGATAAACTTGTTAAGCTCCTCGATTTCCTTTTCGACGTCAATTCTGGGGAACAGAACCTCGCCTCGCTTAACAGTAACGTTGTCTGCAAGCACACCCCATTTACCCATATTCTCATAGGTTGCAGCAGAAGCGTCCATACCAATCTGCTCCCAGATTTTGGGCATTGTTGAGGGCATAAAGCAAGAAAGAGGAGTGCTGACAATACGGATAGCCTCAAGAAGATTGTAAAGAACCCTTGCAAGTCTGGGCTTGGCATTTTCGTCCTTCGCAAGCACCCAAGGCATTGTCTCGTCGATATATTTATTAGCTCGGTTTACAACCTTGAAAATCTCAGCAAGGGCATTGTTAAGCTGAGTTTCGTCGATAAACTTATCAACCTCTGTCTTAAGTGCAAGTGCAGTTTCAATAAGAGAATCGTCGAACTCACCCTCTGACTGTGCCTCAGGGAGTGTACCGCCAAAATATTTTTCGACCATTGCAACAGTACGTGAAACAAGGTTGCCAAGACCATTGGCAAGGTCGGTATTAATTCGGTTAATCATAATCTCGTTGGAGAATGAGCTGTCGGCACCCAAAGCCATTTCGCGTAAAATATGATAACGAATAGCATCGGCACCGTATCTTTCACCCAAGACAAAGGGGTCTACAACATTGCCTAAGGATTTGCTCATCTTCTGGCCGTTAAAGGTAATCCAGCCATGAACGGCAAGATGCTTGGGCAAGGGCAAATCAAGTGCCATAAGCATTACAGGCCAGATAATTGCGTGGAAACGCATAATATCCTTTGCTACCATATGAGTGTCGGCGGGCCAGTATTTGCCATAATCGTTAAAAGCTGAATTTTCGTAACCCAATGCAGAAATATAGTTTGAAAGTGCGTCTATCCAAACGTATACTACGTGCTTTTCATCAAAGCTTACGGGAATACCCCATGTAAAGCTTGTACGTGAAACGCACAAATCCTCAAGACCGGGCTTAATAAAGTTGTTTACAAGCTCCACAGCTCTTGTCTTGGGTCTTAAATAATCGGTTTCGGTAAGAAGCTTTTCAATTCTGTCTGCAAAGGGAGACATTTTCAGGAAGTAGGCTTCTTCCTTAGCCTCTATAACATCTCTTCCGCACTCGGGACATTTACCGTCAACAAGCTGACTGTCTGTCCAGAAGCTTTCGCAGGGTGTGCAATACTTACCCTTGTACTCGCCTTTGTAAATATAGCCTTTATCGTAAAGAGCCTTGAAAATCTTCTGTACTGTTTCAATATGATAATCGTCGGTTGTGCGGATGTAACGGTCGTAATCTACATTCATATACTTCCACAAAGCCTTGAATTTATCAACGATTTCGTCAACGTATTCTTTAGGTGTAACGCCTTTTTCGGCGGCTTTCTGCTCAATTTTAAGACCGTGCTCATCTGTACCTGTTAAAAACATTACATCCTTGCCTTGCATCCTCTTGTACCTTGCAATTGAGTCACAAGCTACTGTAGTATAACAATGACCGATATGAGGATTACCCGATGGGTAGTAAATGGGGGTTGTAATGTAAAACTTATTATCGCACATTTAAATCACTCCTGTGTAAATATACTATTCTAAATTAATATTTTATCACGATTAAACTCAAAAAGCAACCATAAGAAAAAGGGGATTTCCTATTAAAGAAATCCCCCTTATAATTATTCTTATCATGCCATATAAGCGTCGGCTGCCTCATTGTAGGCATAAAGCGCTTTGACTACATTCTTAAGCTCTGTATCGGTTCCCTGCATTACAAGATAACCATAGCTGAAGGCGTTGTAATTAAGTGTAAAGCCGCCTACGGTAACCACAACCTCATTATTAAGATTATTTGCAAGAATATCTGAAACCTTTACTTCATAGTAACTGCCCTTCTTCTTTGCAGCTACTTGTACACCATTCACTTTAAATTCAGGTATATTTGCTTCATCTTCAATACAGAAATAATGCTTGATTGCTGTTTCACTTTCAAGTGAAAGTCGTGAGCCATAGTAAGAAACCCCCGCCTCTTTGCCTGTAAATAAAGGTTCAAACTTGCTGAAATCAACATCAGCAAGGGCTTTTTCTGTCTCATCTAAAGCCTCGTTGGCAAGCCTTATAGTGTTGTAGTCGAAATACTCCTGAGCACAGGCACCATAGTTAAGCATTGCTTTTACAAGAGCCTCTGCCTTGGTATACTCGTTTTCTTCACCTTTCGCCTTTGCCTTCTCTGCTTCGGCTATTATATAATCTGCGTATTTTTTTACTGAATACTCAAACCAGTCGCTTTTAAAGCTTGAGGAAACAATCCTTGCCTTAACGTCAGACGCTATTTCCTTTGCGGCAACCTCGCAGGTAAACACATAATATCCGTCTATCTTTTCTGCATCCTTCACCAAACAGGACTTTTGTTTGCCGTTCGGAAGCGTAAACACAACTTTTGCCTTTGTATCCTGTGATACCTCGTCAGAAATCACCATATGGAAATGCAGTGCAATATTCCCGCCAAGAGATAAAGACGCTCCCGCGAAATCGTTTTCTGCCAGAACTTTTTTCACAACAACTGTAATATCAACATCGCCTGTTATTGCTTCAATGGTGAAAACTCCGTTGGCATCAGCGTTAAGCACAGTTTCTCCAGCCATTACCTTTTCTATTTCATAACCATTCTCGGGGGCAACTGTAAAGGTATAGTCGTCACCGTATTTTACTGTATCAGAACCATTGAATGTAAAGTTACCCTCATTCACGCTTACAGCATATTCATTTATGCTTTCGCTGTAGGTTGCTGTTACCGTTATATCTTTCGTTACGTTTGAAAAGTCAGTATCCCAACCTGTGAATGTGTAGCTAAACTGTGCATCTGCTTCTCTTGTGGGGACTGTTGGGGCTGTGGCGGCTGAGCCATAAGGAATGCTTTGAATACTTAAAATCTCTCCGTCATAATCGAGGAAGGTAACCTCAAACTCGTTGATTTTCTTCTCGTATGTTGCAGTAACCGTTGTGTCAGCTGTAATCACAACGAATGGTGTATCCCAGCCAGTAAACACATAAGAATACACAGCTGTGCCCTCTCTCACAGGGTCAGCAGGCGGAGTAGCAGCACCGCCTTCAGTAACAATTTGCTCATCAAGAACTGTTCCGTCATAATCTACGAAGGTTACAGTGTAATCGTTTAGCACAGGAACATCAGGTACGCCGGGGTCTGCACCAACAGGCACATGATTAATAATGAGTCTTTTTTCTTCTGTATCAAAAATAAAGGTATATGTACCGCCTGTTGCCGACAAAGTAGCATCGCCTGCACTTTGGTGCATAGACCAGCTTATGCCCTGTGTTGAATCAACTACAGTTCCGTCGTTGCCATACCATTTAGAGCCGCCTTTATCGTGAATTTTAAAGCCATACTCACCTTCATCAAGCTCCAGCGTAGCTGTTACATAGTTGGTATTCTCGTCAGCAGTCATCTCTGTATCGGAGGTCCAGTCGTTAAAGTCACCTCTTAAGAAAATTTGAGAACCTTCTTCTGCCACCACCGTTGTTTCCGCAACCGTTGTCTCAACCTCAGCAGGTGTGGTTTCTTCTTCAAAAGGAGTATAAAGAACGGTAAGCTTTTTAGTGCTTCTTGCCAGAGTAAAGGTATAGGTGCCGCCCGAGGCTACAAGAGTACACTTGTCCGCACCCGCCGTCATAGTCCAGCCATTATCGCCTGTGGTATCTTCAATGGTACCTGTATTACCATACCAGACATCAGTATCAGTTTTGTGAAGCTTAAAACCATAGGTACCTGCTTCGATATCAAAGGTTGCAGTTAAAATATCGCCATCATCTGTAAAAAACAGAGGATTGCTGTCTTTCCAACCATTAAACTCACCTTTAACATAATAGGGAGATGCCTCGGATTCTTCTGTAACGATTGTTGTAACGGGTATTGTTACCGTAGTAGCCGGAGCTGTGGTGGTAGCTTCTGTTGGTGTAGTAGTTGCCGATATATCCGCTGTTACAGTCAGCTTATTTGTAGAAAGATTAAAGCTAAAGGTATAGGTGCCGCCTGATGCAACAAATGTACAATTATCAGAAATGGTGGTTCTCATTGTCCAACCGCTTTCATTTGTTGCGTCTTCAATTGTACCTGTATTGCTGTACCATGAGCCAATACCGCGGTTATGAATTTTAAAATCGTAGGTACCTGCACCAAGGCTGATGGTAGCTTCAACTGTATTGCTCTCCTCGGTATAAACCATCTGAGCCGAAGAATCCCAATCGTTAAAATCGCCCTTTAGGTAAACTTCCGAATCAAGTGTCTCGCTATGTTCTACCACAAGCTTTTGGGTAACGGTATTAAAATTAAATGTATATTTTCCGCCTGTTGCCTTAAGTGTGCAATTGTCATCTACCGCAGGATTCATTGTCCAACCGCTTGAGCCTGTAGTGTCTTCGATTGCACCTTTATTGCTGAACCATAAATCGCCACACTTAATCTTAAAGGTATATTCGCCTTCCTCAAGAATAACACTGGTGGTAGCAATATTGGTATCCTTAGCAACCATAACGTTTGCCTCTGTGTTCCAGTCATTGAAGGTACCTGTAAGCCTGAAATCAGTAGTTGAGCCCTTTGTAAGACTACCTGAGGAATCAATATCATATACCACGGCAATACCCGTGTCACCGATATCACCTGAAATATATCCGTTTGAAACAGTAAAAGTGTTACCTGTAATTGCGTCTGTGTATGTACCCGATGCCATACGATGAGCAGGAACACTCATATTGTTATAATACGTGCCGCCTGTATTCACAAGGACAACACCCGATGTACCTCGCTCGATATACGCAACGCCACCCGAGGATGCCATATACTCGCTTTGTCCTGCAAAGCAGTTTTTGAATTTATTAACCGCCTTTACCTCGGGATAAGACCAAGAGGTAATATCCGCATCACCCATCATCGTGGTGTCCATATTCTCGGGTCTTGCAAGGTAAAGTCCGCAAACCTCGTTTCTTGCACCTACAATTGCCCATGTTTTGTTTATATTATGGTCGCTTATAAATCTTGTACCATCATCCTTGAAGTTATCGTGGGATTCTGTCCACTGAACAGTCTTCGAAGGAGCAGCACCATTAGAAATACCCGACTGAGCCGCACGAGAAGCATTGCCGTCAACCACAGCCTGTCTTATATCGTTTGCACCTGTGTCGGTAACGCTCATATACTGGGTATATGCGTCTGTGCCAAGTCCATTACCGGGTGTACCTAAAAGTTCACCATAATAATAAGGTGTGAATCCTTTGGTTTTTTGTGCGTATTCCGTAGCCGCATTTAAAACATTAGGCCAGAAGTCACTCTTAGTACCTGATGCGTCTGAAGGAGTTTCGATATGCTTAACAGCATCAAAACGGAAGCCGTCGGCACCGGCATCTATACATTCTTTAAGAAAGTTTGTGCAGTGCTTCTGGACAGTTGCGTTACTTGTATTAAGATCAGGAAGACCTGTAAGGCAGTAGTGTGTAGTGTCGTAACGATTGTCGAAATCGTAGATATTTTTGGAAATATCGTGCCAACAGTTACTGTCGCCTCGAATTTCTGAGGGAACCCAAGGGTGAATTGTATTCTCAGACATATCATTGGCCATATGGTTAAAGATTGTATCAACAATAACTTTTATACCGTATTTTTCGGCTTCTTCACACATAGACTTAAACTCAGCCTTTGTACCAAAAGCATTACGGTAGTTGTCTTCAATATTAAATGCTACCGGCTGATAAACTACCCAACACTGACCCATAAAAGTACTCCAGGATTCGCAGGTGGATTCTTTGATAGGTTGAATAGGAGAAGTCTGAATTGCAGTAAAGCCCTGTGCCGCAATTTTGGGTAAAAGCTCCTTGATATTGTTAAAAGACCAACACCAGCACTGCAAAATCTGACCATCCTGAATATCATCGCAAAGGCCGTAAACACTTGAACCCGTCGAGACAATCTCAGCATTCGCTCCGGTTTCTGATAAATCTGCAGTTGCCCCTGCCGCTGTCAGAATGCCGCTTAAAGCTATAACTAAGGTAAGACTTAAAGATAGTATTCTTCTAAGCATGGTAAAACCTCCTGTAAATTATATAGCCGAATATATACAAGGATATTGTACAGTATTTTTATAAATCTTTCAAGTTTTTTAAACTTTTGGTATATTTTTTATATACAATTTACAAGCCGCACCAACAAATTTTAGTTAAAGAGCATCCTTTATAACACAAATCCATTTGACATTACGATACATATGTATTAAACTAATCTTAATATATTCAATTTATGAGGTGAGTTTATGGCAATTCTCCTTACTGGCGGTATGGGCTTTATCGGCTCGCATACTGCGGTTGAGCTTATAAACGAGGGTTACGAGGTTATTATTGCAGATAACCTTTCAAACAGCAGTCCAAAGGTGCTTGACAGAATCGAGACCATTACGGGCAAAAAGCCTTTGTTTTATCAAATTGACGTAGCAATAAAAGAAGACGTCGAAACGGTTTTTAACGAAAACAATGTAGAAGGTGTTATTCACTTTGCAGGCTATAAAAGCGTGCCCGAATCCACCCGCATTCCCTTAAGCTACTACCGTAACAATATCGACACCGCCCTTACTGTGTTGGAGGTTATGAAGGAAAGAAAGTGCAAAACCTTTGTATTCTCATCCTCTGCAACGGTTTATGGTGACAAGAACATTGCCCCCTTTAACGAAGAAATGCCCACCTCTACATCTACCAACGCTTACGGTAACACAAAGCTGATGATAGAGCAGATTGTACGCGACTTTGCCGCCTCATGGAATGAGCTTTCTGCTATATTACTCAGATATTTCAATCCCATCGGTGCTCACCCCAGCGGACTTATCGGCGAAGCACCCGACGGAATTCCCAACAACCTTATGCCTTATATAACTCAGACAGCTGTTGGTGTGCGTGAGTTCTTAGGTGTGTTCGGCACAGATTACGACACACCCGACGGCACAGGTGTACGCGACTTTATCCATGTTGTTGACCTTGCAAAAGGTCACGTTGCCGCTGTAAATTATGCACTTAACTCTCAGGGCGTGGAGGCTATTAACCTTGGCACAGGCAAAGGCAACAGCGTTTTAGAGGTTGTGCACACCTTTGAAGAAGCAAACTCCCTTAAAATTCCCGTTAAGCTTTTAGACCGTCGCCCGGGCGACATTGCCACAAGCTTTGCTTTGGCAGATAAAGCAAAAGAAATACTGGGTTGGGAAGCCAAGCTTACACTTTTTGATATGTGTAAAGACTCTTGGAACTGGCAGAAAAATAACCCCAAAGGATATGACGATTAACATAATAATGCCTGGTACAAGTATGTACCGGGCATCATTTTATATAGAGGAGACAGTGTTATGGTCACAGAACAGCAAATGAATAGTATAGACTTTTTAGACGAGCCCGTTAAGAGTAAAAACTATTATAAAGTGAATCCTTCTGATATGAGCAGATTCGACGACAACCGAAAGAAGCTGGCTTTCAAAATTAATTCTATCGTGTTGAGCTATGAACTTGAAAACGATCTCAGCCGCAACAAAACCGGTGAGATTATATGTGAAAAAACACAGCAAAGCTGGGACAGCTATAAAAAAGTTATTTACGGCAAAACCTCGGCATCACGCACACTCTTGTATAAATTCTGTATAGGAATGAATCTGAGCTTGGCAGAATCCGCTGAACTTTTTGATTTATCTGAAGAAGGCCCTCTTAACGAAAAAGTCAGAGGAGACTATATATTCCTGAATGCTTTGGGCAAAGATTCAATCCAAAGTTTCATTAAGGAGTATGAAGAATACACACAGAAAAAAATAAGTTTGAGAGACAGTTCCAGGTGAGATAAAAACTTTCCCTCAAAAGTATTGATAATATGCACCATAGCCTATATACTTTAGTCAAGAGCTCTGAAAAAATAAAAAATATTTGTTCTGAGAAAGGTAATGAGGTTATGAAGATTATATTTTGCAACATAGCATATATGAAATACTACAAAGGAATCATCGAAGGCATTGATGAACCTGAAAATGGCGGTCAGTATGTAAAAGTTTATAAAAATGCACACGAAGCTTACAACTTTGATGCAATCGAATGTCAAGAAACGGAAAATGAGATGTGTTTAGGATATGTACGCCTTAGCCAGTCTTCCGAAAACAAAACCAGCGAATTTCATATAGAAAAAATCAACGGTTGCGAACATATGGAAAAAGAACCCTACATTGACGATGTTACTGTTGTCTGGTGTGCGAAGTCAAACCGTATTGATGGTATGCGTGTTGTAGGCTGGTATACCAATGCCACAGCGCTCAGAAATCCCGAATTTGCCGAATTTGAAAATGGATTTGTGCAGGAATATAACTTTTTTGCAGAAAAGACAAGCTGTGTTCTTCTTCCGGAAAAAGAGCGATACTTAGCAAAATGGATTGTTCCTCGCAGTGGACATAACGGATATGATTTCGGATTTGGTCGTTCTAATATCTGGTATGCACAAGGCTCAGAAATCAACTCGAAACAAAAAACTTATATCGAAACCATTCTTAAACAAATCAACAACTACAACGGTGAAAACTGGATAGAAAAGAAGGCTGACTGATATGAAACGCTTTTCTTGGGAGTACTTTGACAACGAATTTCTAAAGGCAGTTATTTATTCGCCTGAAACCAACGAAGAAATGCGACCTGTCTGCAACACAGAGGAAAAAGAAGATCTTGTGTGTTCAATGAATTTGATATGCGATAATCCCAATGCAAAGTTCATTAAGCGCTACAGACAAATCATCGAAGACAAGCTTTTACTCAAATATCCGGATCTTCTTAAAGATATTTTTTCTTCTCTGAAAATCACAGGCTTATCTTTTGATTCTCAATTTCAAAAGCTCAAGCAAAAGCCTTCTTCTGCCAGCTTGCTGATTGCATACATAACAGCTCTTGCAAAAATAGGAGGCCTGGATGTTGTCTTTTCAGAAACTACTAAATTCAGGTATCCGCTTCCTTTGAATATGAAAGAAACCCGTGCAGAAGAAGTAAATCTCTATGATTTTCAAAAAGATGCCGTTGAACATTTGAGTAAGCATTTTATCGAGAACAACAATCAAGCCGGATTATTGGTAATGCCTACCGGCAGCGGTAAAAGCCGCACTGCTACATATTTTTTGATAAAGAAAATGATAAGTCAGGGATATCAGGTGCTGTGGATTGTTCATAGACATATGCTTATAGATCAGGCTGCCGATTGTTTTTACAATTATGCCGGTCTTTCAAAGCTGGAAAATCCTGATATTAAGAATTACAGCATTTGCTGTATTTCATCAGAACATCAGAGTATCAAAAGTGTAGATGAAAAGCACAGCGTAATAGTTGGCAGTATACAATCTCTTTGCAGAAGTCAAAAACATTTACGCCGTATTACAAATAAAAAACTAATGATAGTAGTTGATGAAGCTCACCACACCTTTGCCCGATCCTACCGTGACACACTGAAGTACCTTTTCAAATACCGCCCCGATGCAAAACTTTTGGGACTTACAGCAACTCCCGTCCGAAGCAACGATGCAGACAGCCATGCTTTACTGAAAATTTTCAGCAACAATATCATTTACAGTATACCCTTAAGCAAGCTTATAACCGAAGGCACCCTGGCAGAACCGATTTTCACCAGGATAAGTACCAATGAAAACTTTGAACCAATAATTACTGAAGACGAAGCACAAAAAATCAAAAAACTGGGAGAACTTCCGGAATCGCTTCTTAATAAAATTGCTGTCTGCTCTTCACGAAACAGTGTAATAGTCTCCGAATATATCAATAACGCTGAGAAGTACGGCAAGACCATTATTTTTGCTTTAAATATCTTACACTGCAACCTGCTTTACGAAGAGCTGCGAAAACGCAACGTGTGCTGTGATTGCATTTACTCAGGCAAACAGGATAACAGCTATATTATCGAACAATTTAAAAACGGGCATATAGACGTTTTAATTAATGTTAATATTATGACTGAAGGCAGTGATGTACCGGATATAGAAACTGTTTTTCTCACCAGACCCACACAAAGTGAAGGTTTGCTTATGCAGATGATCGGCAGAGGTATGCGTGGTGTTCACGCCGGCGGTACTGAAACCGTAAATCTTGTAGACTTTAATGACAGATGGCATGTGTTCAACAAATGGCTTCACCCTCAATGGCTGTTTGAAGCTGAAACAGACAATGATACCGAATCGGGTGAAATCATTTCACGCAAACTTGAACAAAAAGACAAGTTCTCGTGGAAGCTTTGCCGGGAAGCATATAACATCCTTTCAGAAAAAATATCAAGCTATAACAGCACAATCACTCTTCCCTCCTGTTGGTACTCACTGATAGACGAAGATGGCAACGATTACACACTGCTGATTTTTGAAGATCAACTTCCCGGTTTTGTATCCTTAATGAAAGATAAAAAGAAAATACTTTCAATGGATAATCCTGACCCTCAGGAGCTGATAAGCAAATACTTTCAAGGATTCTGTCTCAAGCCCTCTGTATATGAAATTTCATTGCTTATAGACAATCTCAAAAATTTTGAAGAGGAACCCTCTGTACACTTGTTAGCAGACCGGAAAAAATTTGACCCTTACTATGTGGCTAAAAAAGCAATATCAGAAAACCTGTCGGTATTTGAACTGGCACAGGAAGTTTTCACCCGTTACCCTGTAGCTGAAGAGCTTTTTGGAAACTGGGAAAACTATGCAACAAAGGTTTCTTTTGCTTATATATATAACGGAAAGCAACCTGTATATGGTGCTTATGTGGAAGAATTGCCTGACGAACAAATCCCATTCAGCAGAGAACCATACTATGATTTGAATGAGTTGGTTCAAGAAGTTATACTGGAAATGTTCCATGGCAGCTTCAGTGGAATATCCTCTTACAGCTGGACCGATAAGGCGTATAAGCAATATTTTGGATGTTTTTCTCCCGCAGATTGCAGTATTAAAATTAACTGTGTTCTGAATTCCGTTGATGTTCCCAAGGAAGTTGTAAAATTTGTAATTTATCATGAGATGCTTCATCGTGATATAAAAGGACACAACAAAGAATTCAAGGAGTTAGAGCACAAATATAAAGATTACGAAAAGCATGAACATTTTCTGCATGGTATTATGAATAAATTTGAAATAGTAGAATGGTAAAAATAAAAGCTAAAATCTCCCATCTTTGGAAGGTTTTAGCTTTTTTTCTTGAAATTTTCCAAAATACTGATACAATAGAATAGTCATCTATTACAAGGAAGTGTTCACATGATTAAAATTGCTGTTGATTTATTAGGTGCCGACAGAAGCGAAACAGAGCTCTTGGACGGCGTTATAAAGGCAATAAACGAAAACCCTGACCTGTTTGTTTACGTTTTAGGCACAAAAGAAATTTTAGACAAAGCCCTTTTGAAAAAAGGCGTTAACCCCTCTCGGTTTGAGGTCATCAACGCTACCGATGTAATTACAAATCACGACAACCCTATGGAGGTTATCCGCACAAAACAGAACTCTTCCATGATAAAGGGAGCCGCACTTTGCAGAGACAGAGACGACGTAGGTGCTTTTGTATCCTGCGGTGCAACAGGCTCGCTTATGGTTTCGTCAATGATGATAATTAAACCTATCTCCCCTACCATAAGTCCTGTGCTTGTGTGTGAGCTTTTAAAGCGTTCAGGCGAATACATCTGCCTTTCTGATTGCGGTGCAAATTTGGACTGCCCTGCCGACAGAATTGTAAGCTTTGCCAAAATGGGCAGTGCCTATATGAAGGCAAAGGGCATAGAAAACCCCAAGGTAAGGCTTCTTTCAAACGGTGCCGAGGACAGCAAGGGTACTAATGTTATTAAAGAAGCAAACGCTCTTTTAAAGAAATCTGACCTGAATTTTTTAGGAAATGTCGAGGGCAGTACAGTGCTTGAAAGCGATGCCGACGTAATTGCCGCCGACGGATATTCGGGTAACGTTCTGCTAAAATCCCTTGAATGCGGTGCATCTTCGGTTATTAAGGATATTTACGATTACGCCGAAACCCTCGAGGACAAGGACAAAGAGCACTTCAAGGCTCTTGCAGACAAACTTTACAAACGCTACGACTATAATACTCAGGGCGGAGCTGTGCTTTTGGGCGTTAAAAAGCCTGTAATAAAAGGCCATGGTGCCGCCACTGCTGAGACTATAGAAAGCATTGTAAAAATTGCATATACCTTAGCAAAAAACAACTTAATCGACAAAATCAAAAACGCTTTTTCTATAAATTAAATTATATAATCGCACGCAACGCGTGAAACCGCAATTTTCACTATTCAATATTCAAAAATCATTAGTCATTAAAAAAACCACGGATTTTTCAATCCGTGGTTTTTTATTCTTAGAAGCTTCCGCCGCCTCCGCCATGACTTCTGCCGGAGGAAGATGTGTGTGTACTTGAGCCTGAGCTTTCCTTGGGCTTGGCTCGTTTTGTAACGTTGCGATATAGGAAAATATCGCGGCTTGATGTAACGTTCATACTGCCGGGCACAAGATAATCCTTAGCCGCAGGCTGACGTCTGACTGACTTCAGCTTTCCCTTCATAACTAAAACAGAAATAAGAGCAATAACAAAACCTGCTACTAGTGAGAAAACTATGCCGAAAAACCAATTGTAACCATCTTTAGGAAGATTTCCTGTATCGTAGGGCTTGTCGGTCATTGCCTGGTTAACAAAAGCCTCAACCTGTGATACGTAAGTTTCAAATGCCTCAGAATAGTAACCGTCTGAAAGGTCACTCTCAAACTGATTACCGATATATTCTATGCCTGCATCAGTTAAGGCGGTTATTCCGTAACCCGAGGTAGATATCCACCAGTCTCTGCCCTGCATATCAACAAGCAGAACACAGCCGTCAGCATTACTACCGTAACCGAAACCGTTGTAATCATAATAATCGTCAGCAACATCTCGGATGTGTTCGCCGCCTAATCCATAGGTAGTGGCAATAACAATATCAAACTGAAGCTCTACGCTTGCATTATCAAGCTTTGAAAGAATATCTGCTTCCTCTGAGTCAGTAAGAATATCAGCACCGTCTACGAGTCTTGGCTGAAGTCTTTCATCGCCAACAACTTCAGCAGATACCGCAACGAAAGCCGAAGCCGTAATCAAAAGGCAGAACAAAACAGCAATAATCTTTTTCATTTTACTCTACCCCCTTAAAAAATAAGGTACACAAGCCAGCTTAAGGCAAACGCCGCCGCTGTAGCTATACCTGCAATTGTGAAAAGATACTTTTTGAAAAGTCCCTTGTCGCAAGGTAAATCGCCGACAAACTTACCTGTCTGACCGTTCATGGCAAAGGTGTACTTTTTATCCTGATACGTAGTGTTTAAAAGCCACACAGGGTAAAGCGCATACTTAGCCTTACCGTTATTCAAATGGATATGAGTGTTTTCTGGCATAACCGTAGTATAACCCTGTACTGTCGAACGGAAAGCTTCTTCAGTAGAACGCTTGATTCGCTCATTGGCGCGAGTTATGCTCTGCTCGGCAGTAACGTCGTACTTGTCAGCAAGGTAGCCTGCCATATAAGCTGTCTGGAAATCCACAGCCTCATTAAAGTTATAAGGCTCGATAGACTCCATTAATGTATCATCCATTTTCTCGCTTCCATCAACAGGTACACGCTCAAAGGCGATACTGCCGCCTCTTAAAATTGCGTAATACTTAGTTTCGGTGTAGCTATAGTTGCTGTCGCTCCAATGACGAACCCTTGTAGCTCGGTAGCGGATGTTAGCATCTGCACCTGCATCAAAAAGCCACACAGGAACGTAAACGCCCTTAATCTCGTCAATGTGGTTTTGCTCTTTAAAAATCTTGGGCAAAAGACGCTTGCCCTTGATGTGATTGAAGTAGCCGTCCTTGGCGGCTTTTTTGTCAAGCTTAAAGGGAATAATAAAATCAGGCTTAAGCATGCCTGAAAGGTTACCTGTCATAACAACGGGGTTTCCGCAGTATGGGCAAGAAGTAGCGGCAGTAGTTTTGTCGCAGACAATTTCGCCGGCACAAGATTTGCACACATAAGTAACAAGGTTTTCGTCCTCACCCTGCCACTCGGCACCTGCGTTTGTTTCCCACTGCATATCGTCCTGAGCATCATTTTTAAGCTCTTGATCATATTCTTTTAATGCATCCATTTCAAACTCGGTGTCACAGTAAGGGCACTTCATTTTCTGCACCGAGGTGTTGAACTCTATGGCACCGCCACAGCATGGACATTTATAGTCAAGAAGTGTAGACATTTTACCCTCTCCTTCTTTCTTTAGTTCGGCTCTCCCGGTAAAGGAGAGCCGATTGATTTAATTAAATTACTGCTTGTCGTTATCGTCAAAAAGGTCTCCGCACTCGGGGCAGAACTTAGGAGGATTCTTGGGGTCTTCGGGCTCCCAACCGCACTTGTCGCACTTATAAAGAGGTGCACCCTCAGGCTTTTTGGCACCGCATTCGGCACAGAATTTGCCAAGATTTACTTCTCCGCAAACACAAGTCCAGCCCTTCTGCTCTTCGGGCTTTTTAGCTCCGCACTCGGGGCAGAATTTGCCTGTTGCAACTGCACCGCAGGCACAATTCCAGCCATTTGCGGGCTTGGGTTCGGGCTTTTTGGCACCACACTGAGGACAGAAGTTGCCATTTACAGTTGCACCGCAAGCACAAGTCCATGAGTTAGCATTTGCCTGCTGAGGCTGAGCTGCTTGTGCCTGAGCCTGCTGGTTCTGCTGGTCCATTGCAAAGAGGTTGCCTGCGTTCATACCGCCTGCGTTCATGGCCATATTCATGCCCATAAAGCCCATCATGGCACCGCCCTGATTGCCTGCGGCAGTCTTCATAGCCTCGCCCTGTGCACCAACAAGGTGTGCAGCAGCAAGACCGGGATTGCGAAGACGTGCTTCAGCCTGAGCATCTTTAAGCATCTGCTGGTCTTCCTCAGGAAGCACGGGAACGTTCATAGCAACGGAAACAACCTTAAGACCTCTGAGCTCAGCCCACTTTGCTTTAAGAGCCTCGTTAACTGCGGCTTCCATTTCAGGCATATAACCGGGAATTGCATTAGGTCTGATCTCTAAAGCAGAAAGCTTTGCAAAAGAAGGTGCAAGAGCACTTACAAACTCAGTCTTGAGCTGCTGGTCTATCTCGCTTCTTGTAAACTCGTCAGTAACGTTTGCACATACATTTGTATAGAAAAGAAGAGGGTCTTCTATTTTGTAAGAGTAAACACCTGAACAACGTATGCTTACGTCAACGTCCAAATCAATTTTAGAGTCAACAACTCTGAAAGGAATGGGGTTAGGAGTACCGAACTTGTTGTCCATAATCTCCTTTGTGTTGATATAATAAACACGCTGGTCTTTACCTGTGTCGCCGCCGTAAGCAAAACGCTTACCGATAGCCTTAAAAGTATCAACAATACCTTTGCCCAGCTTACCCTCGAAGATAGAAGGCTCTGTAGATGAATCGTATGTAAACTCACCGGGCTCTGCGCAAACCTCAACAACCTTACCCTGGTCAACAATAAGCATACACTGACCATCTGCAACGGCAATACCTGAGCCGTTAGAAATAATGTTGTCGCTTGCTTTTGTGTTGGAGGAACGGCCGCCAATCTGCTTAGTACCTTTTTTTACTAAAACGTCTCTGTCTAAAGCTTCGCAATAGAAAAATTCTTTCCACTGGTCAGCCATTACGCCGCCAACTGCACCAACGCCTGCTTTAATAAGTCCCATAAATATTATCTCCTTCCGAAATATAATAAAAGTATAATTTGTAAAGTCCCATTTTATTTTACACCTACTGGCTAAAGGTGTCAAATACTATCTTTATTTTAACAATTACTGAGCCTTTCTTTTTCAGCCTTAACCATTTGTGAAATCCACGAGCCTTCAGCGGTTTCTGCGGTTTCTTCAATCTCAAGAGCTTCTTCACCAATAACAGACTTATCGGCAAAATTATCAAAGGCTTCCTGTTTGGTACTGAGGATATTAAGCATTCTTTCGTCAATGGTTTCGTCGCTCAGCAACCTGTAAACAAGAACATCCCTTACCTGACCCATTCGGTAAGCACGAGAAATTGCCTGATTTTCAATAGAAGGCTTAATCTGAGGCTCGCAGAAAATAATGACACTTGCACTCTGAATATTCAGACCTGTTCCGCCTGCCTGTACCTGACTTATAAGTACGGCACCTGCGTCTGCCTTACCGAATTCGTCCACAATCTCTTGACGTCTCTGAGGCGAAACTTCACCTGTAATAACCTCCATACATCTGTCGCCTAAAAGCTCTGACGCCTTACGCAAGGTTTCGCGGAAAAACGAGAACACTATAACCTTTCTGCCTTCTTCCTTTGCTTTGTCGCAAAGTTCTAAAAGCCTCTGAGCCTTTGTAGAATCGTTTATGTGAGAAACATTCCAGCTTACCTGACGCATTGCCATAAAGTTTTCGCTTAAAACAGCGTCGCGGTAAGCGCTAAGCTCAGTCTTGTTCATTTCGCACCACTGCTCTTTTTCCACAAGCTCGGGAAGCTCTGTAAGCACATCCTCACGTGTTCTTCTTAAGTAAACAGGTGCAAGTTCTGTCCTGAACTGCTCTGCGGTAGAAATATACTTTACCTTCTCAATCTCTGCAGAAATCTCTTTATTCAAAAGACTTACAAGAAAGCACATTTCCTCTACCTTATTTTCCAATGGCGTACCCGACATAAAAAGTACGCTCTCAGTTTTAGAAAGCAAAGAAGCAAGAGCTTTGGTACGCTTTGCCTCGGGATTTTTTACGTAATGAGCTTCGTCAGCCACAAGCATTGCAAACTTAAACTTTTCCGGAAGCTCAAAACGGCTTATTGACTCGTAGGTAGTAACGGCAACGCCGCCGTTTTTACGCCAATGAAGCAGTGCCTGCTCGTCTGAACCATAAACCTTGGTAACCTCAAAATCCGAAAACTTTTCGATTTCGCGACACCAGTTAATAAGAACACTTGCAGGGCACACCACCATAAAATGATGCTTGCCTTCGTTTTTTAAAGCACACATTGAAGCAATAGCCTGCATAGTTTTGCCGAGACCCATTTCGTCGCCCAACAGCGAACGCTTCTGGTGGACTATGTACTTAACGCCGAAGGTCTGGTAGCTTCTTAAGGTAGCCTTAAGTCCTTCAAGGTTGAGGTTTTGAGCTTCAATCTCAGCAAGGAGCTCTGATGAAAGCCCTGTGTCGCTTACATTTTCTTTACCCCAAGATTTTCCTACCTGCTCCAAAGCTGTGTAGTAAGCCACCGAGTTTGCGGCAAAATCAGCAAAACAAAGAGAATAGTCAGCATTGTTATTTTCTTTAAAAGAGTTAATTAAATCTACCCTGCCAAAATCACCTGAAAGCCTGTTTTGAAGCGAAGCTGTGGCATTACAGGCACTTTGCTTCTTCGCCTTTGACGCAAACAGCCAACTAAGTCCGCTTTTGGCTTTTTTAACAGCCGAAAGCTCTGAATTAACTGCCTGATGATTTTCGCTATAAACTGAGGCACACTCACTACGCAAAGGCTGGTTTTTAATCATTACATACAAAGCTTTGACAAGCTCCTCGTCAGCCTTGACCGGAAAGTCTGCATTAATTCGAACCCTCAGGTTTTCCTTAGTATTTTCTAAGGTTTCTTTTGCAATGTCAAGAATCTTGCGGGCACTTTGCTCGCCCAAGCCCTCGACAGCACAAATCTGAGAAAATCCGAGCTTGCTAATCTGCCACATATTGGTGTAGCCTTTTTCTCTTAAAAGTGCAACTCGTATACCCTGCTTGCCTCTGGCAAGATGCTCGACCTCTATAGCTTCCAATGCGGTTTTCAGCCTGTCATCAAAAAGTGCCTGAGCCTTTATTCTTACAGCCTCACGCTCTATAGACTCGCTGTCAATAATAGCTTTAAAGCCTGCAAGCTGTGCATTAGCCCTTGCGGCAAGCTCCTTGACTAAAGCGGAATCGGGTCTTTCAATATTCGCCATTTTCATCCCTCCGTTTCAGGATAAGATAATTATATAGTAAGTCTATTTTTACGTCAATAAAGTCGTAGAAAACGGAGCACTGGTTAAACCTATTTTTCAACCTTCCGCAGATTATTAAAGATGCTCCGTTCCTACAAAAAGTATAATACCATTTTTTACACTTTAAATATATAACGATTTCAGCAAAATAAATACCTGTAATCTATAAATCCAGTAAAGTAAATGTAGAACACAAAACCCCGCCTGACGGCGGGGCTTTTGTTAAATTAATGTTTTACGTAGGCGAATTGCCCGCCACGGCTAACGGGCGTCAATATATTCGACTGCTTTCAATGCGGCTACAGCACCGTCTGCTGTAGCAGTTGCAATCTGGCGGACTGATTTTGTACGGCAGTCGCCTGCAACAAAAACACCCTCTGTTTTTGTAAGGCAATCTTCATTTGCTATAATATAGCCCTGCTCGTTAAGCTCGGCAAGATTTTTAAAAGCTGTATTTTCCGGAGCTAAACCAATTGCAATAAATACACCATCAGGGTTAAGAGTAGTTTCGGTACCGTCCTCTGCTTTAAGCACAACCGCTTCAAGCTCGTCTTCGCCCTTAAACTCCTTGACAACTGTAGAGTAAATAACCTCTACGTTATCTCTTGCAATCAACGCATCAGCCGTAGTTTTCTCACCTGTAAGGTAAGGAAGATTCTGCACAACAGTAACTTTTTTACAGGTTTCGGCAAGAAGTGTAGCCTCAACTAACGCAGAGTTACCTCCGCCGATAACCATTACCTCTTTACCTGCATAAAAAGCTCCGTCACAAACTGCACAGAAGGATATGCCTTTGCCCACTAAGCTTTCTTCGCCCTCTACACCCAAAAGACGGTGCTTGGCACCTGTGGCAATAACTATCGCCTTTGACTCATATTCTGAAAAATCAGTAGTAACCTTGAAAATACCGTCAGCTTTTTCTATGCTCACAGCCTCTTCAAGCTCAATATCTGCACCCTGAGCAAGAGCCTGCTCCATCATTTTGTCGGCAAGCTCAGTACCGCTGATGGACACAGCTGAGGGGAAATTTTCAATTTTAGGAGAATAGGTAATCTGACCGCCGAAGGAGGCTTTCTCCAGAACCAATGCAGACTTGCCTGCACGTCTTGCGTAAACCGCGGCGGTTAAGCCTGCAGGGCCGCCGCCGATAATAATAATGTCGTACATATTAACCTCTTTATTTAGCACAATTTATTGTAGGGGAGGCGTTCCCGCCTCCCCTGCAAGCCGTCCTTAACTCTAAGGAAAGCATAATTTTAAATTATCCTATATTTTTGATTTTATTCTGGATATAGGTTTTAATGGGAACTACGTTCTCATACTTTGTAACCTCATTACCCTTAACCTCAACAAGTGTGGGGGCCTGACGAAGACCTAAGGCTTTAGCCAGCTCCTGATTATCCTCTACAAAGATTTTCTCAAATCCGATACCGGCTTTATCGAGGAGTGTTGCCATAGCCTTACAGTTGGGGCAGGTCTGAGTTGCGAAAAGGTAAAGACCGTCTGTAAGCTGAGCAGATGCAAGCTCGGTTACGTTGTCAGCCTCAGCAGCTGCTGCACCGTTTCTGGTAAGCTTGCTTTTGCCGATGTTATACACAAGTCTGTCCTTGTATTCCTGACTCTTACCGTCGTTCCAGTTAGCAACAGGACGATAGTAACCTGTAATACGGCTGTAAACCTCTGCTTTTTCACCGCAGTGGGGGCAGGTAAACTGCTCGCCCTGAATATAGCCGTGGTTCTTACATACAGAATATGTGGGAGAAAGTGTGTAGTAAGGAAGCTTGTAGTTTTCAGCAATTGTACGAACAAGCTTTGCGGCACTCTGCCAATCGGGAAGCTTCTCACCTAAGAATGCGTGGAATACTGTACCTGATGTGTAAAGCACCTGAAGCTTATCCTGAACATCAAGTGCAGAGAAGATATCCTCTGTGTAGCCAACAGGTAAGTGTGAGCTGTTGGTATAATAAGGTGTGCCGCTTTCCTCGTTAGCTGTAATAATTTCGGGGTAACGCTTTTTGTCGTGCTTAGCAAGACGGAAAGCTGTAGACTCTGCGGGAGTAGCCTCAAGGTTATAAAGGTCGCCGTATCTCTCCTGATAATCGGAAAGACGCTCTCTCATATGATTAAGAACTCTCTCTGTAAAGTCCTGACACTCCTTATGTGTCATATATTTTCCTATCCACTGAGCATTCATACCTTCCTCGTTCATACCAACAAGGCCTATTGTTGAGAAGTGGTTATTGAATGTGCCGAGGTAGTGCTTTGTATAGGGATAAA
>JAFUPE010000043.1 GCA_017481395.1 Ruminococcus sp.
CATAATATATTGCATACTTACTTTTTAGTAAGATGTAATTTTCTGAGAACCCCTTTAAATTTATTTAAATCCATTACGTCAGTAATTGCACCGAACCTATACGCAAGAAAACCATAAACCGCCGCACCTACTAATGCGTAAAGTCCAAGCTGAAGCACAAGCAAAATTCCTCTTGACTCAACAACAGGAAGCAGGAATTTAAGAAGCATAACAACAGCTATCATAGACGCAGTCGGAACAATAATCTTCAAAAACACCTTGAGTGTAGGCATATATCCGACTTTGTACTTTCTCCATAGAGAAGCAAGAAGCATAAACAGTGTTATGGAATAACCAACCACACTTGCGGTTGTGGCACCTAAATAGGCAGGAATTCCCATATACTCAAACAGGTATATAAAAGGCAAGTCCAGACCTGCGTTTATGAACATACCAACGATAGTAAAAATCACAACATGCTTACCCATATCGATGCTTTGCATTGCCATACTTACCACCGCAACCACAGAGCCAATAACATTCATAGCAACAGCAAGCATAAGAATTGTTGCACCATAATCGCTGTATCCGTAGAAAACCCTGTAAACAGGCTCGGCAAGGGCAATTATACCTGCCGCCATAGGAATCGATACGACAATAATAGTTCCCATACCTTGGTTAATCTTAAAACCAACCTCGTTCATCCTGCCTTTAGAAAAGCTTTCGGCAATATGAGGTGCAATGCTGTTGGTAAGCCCCATAGAAAGAGCAGTAACAATCATGCAGATCTTAGGAATCCACGTAGAGGCAATGCTGGTAATTGTCTGGGTATCAACTGCACTGTAGCCAATGCTATGAAGGCCAACAAGCAAAAGCTTCATATCAACAATGCTGTAAACACTTGAGGATACCGACACAAGCACAATAGAAAGGCAATAGGTAAAAATCTTTTTCAGAATATTCTTAGTACTATCGGGCTCGGCTTCTACCTCGCACTGAAACAGTTCTTTATTTTTTCGGCTTTTAAGAAGCAGATAAACAAGGGCTACCGCCGCACCTACCGATGCACCGAAAAGTGCAACGCAAACGCCCACTGTTGTGCTCAGTTTAAAAGCATAAACAACAAGAGAAGCACCAGCCAAAACAAATACAATCCTGACAATCTGCTCAATTACCTGACTGGTAGAAGAAGCAGACAGGCACTTGTGCCCCTGCAGATAACCTCGCTTCATACTAAGAAACGGCACAATCAGCAAACAGAACGACACAGCTCGTATAGCAACAGCTACCTCGTTAACCGTAACGCCGTCGGTCATATCGGCAATGTAAAAGCCTGCAAGCTGACTTGCAAAAAGCTGTAGAATTATAAATGCCGCTACAGATACCGCAACAACAATTTTTAGCCCTAAGCTATAGGCCTTTTCTTTGGTGCGATACATCCCTTTTGAGGCGTACTCGCTAATTACAATACTAATTGCAATAGGTATACCCGAGGTAGAAATATCAAGAAACAGCACGTAAATGTTATATGCAAAGGAGTAAATTATACTTCCTCTGTCACCGATTATTTCATAAAACGGAATGTTATACAAAGCACCTAAAATCTTGGTAATTACAATTGCACCATAGGTTATGACAGCACCCTCGACAAAACCGTTTTTCTTAAGTTTTCCTGCCAAGCTTACATCTCCAGTCTTGTGGCGTTTGCCTTAGTTTACTATTTTACTATTTTAATATTAAATCACTATTCATTCTACCATAACGTAATATTATTTTCAACATTAAAGAATAAAAACACTATTGTTAAACACGCATTGTTGCAAAGCGGCAAAGACTATGATAGAATTATTAAAAATCATCGGGTGTGAAGTGATTAATTATGATTAAACTCAGTATTATTGTGCCTGTTTACAATGTGGAAAAATACCTGGATGACTGCCTACAGAGCTTACTTAATCAAGATGCAGATAAAAGCTTATACGAAATTATTTGTATTAACGACGGCTCTACTGATAAAAGCGGTGAAATTCTTGACAATTATGCAAATAATAACTCTAATATAAAAGTAATACATAAAGCAAACGGCGGTGTATCATCCGCAAGAAATACAGGTATTGACGAGGCAAAAGGCAAGTATATTTGGTTTGTAGACTCTGATGATTTTGTATCACAGAACTCGGTTAAACACATAATCGATTCCATAGAAAAGTTCAGTCCTGAGTTTATAAAGTTCTATTATAAGCATGTAAAAGAAGACGTAACGTACACTGATTTTTGGCGTAGCACAGCAAAAGCAGTACAACCAACAGTACATAAAGGTCGTACAACAGGGCTAAACGTATGCACGATTGTTTCTGCAGATATTATTAAAGCTCACAACATAAAATTTGCCACCGATATGAAATACGGCGAAGATATTTTATTTGCATACTACACATTTATTCATTCTGCGGGAGTATGCTGGGTTCAATTTAACAATTGCTTTTATTTTTACAGAGACAGAGAAAACTCGGCAATGAACACACGCACCACCGAAATTTACACCCGAAGGACTCACGACCTGCTTTATATGAGCAAAATTTACAAAGATGCTTACGACAGCAGAATAACCGAAGTTCCCGAGCTTCTGGAAAACACCAAAAAAAGGCAATATCAGGCTTTAGTCGGTGCACTGACTATTTTGCCAAGAAGCTCATATAACCTGAAAAAAACTATGAGAAGCTTAAAAGAAGAAGGCCTTTACCCCTTTCCGTGGCTTTGGTGGTACACCAAAAATCACCGTACAAAGAAGGAAACTATTGTAGAAAGCTTTAAGCTTTTATTTAAATTCCAGCCTGTATATAAGCTTTATTATTTGATTATGAAAAGATAAAATCAACCGCCGCTTAGCTTAGCGGCGGTTTTGTTCCTTTACCTCTTCAACAGAAAATCGGGTTTTACAGATAGGGCATTCAAGCATTTTATAAACAAACTTAACGTCCCCACTTAAATAGGTACCACCTAAGGAAAAATCGTAATTCTTAGCATCAGCAGAGTTGGAGTTAACAATTTTTGATACCTTTATAACACTAAGTTTATCATTGCATTTGGGGCAGTAGTGCTTTTTCATAAAGAAAAACGGATGTGAATTAATATGTTTTACACCTGAAATCATAAAATCACCTTACCTCTACCCTATGTCTTTCATCAATATCGGTAAAAAGATTTGATAGTATTGTATCCCTGTTAGACAGAGCATAACATATATAAAATTCCTCTCCATCAATAGAAACAGGGATTTTTTCAGCTTTATTACCATCAATATAAACATCATTATCAGAATTTATGGGAAGATATATAAGTGATATCGATTTTTCACCTTTAGAAGTATCTATATTTGTATAGTAATAATAATTCATATCTGATGATGGCAAAGATTTATAAAAATCCGCAAACCCACCTGTAAACGAAACTGTGCCGTCTTTATTGTTCTTTAATATTCTGACGGCATAATCATTGCTGTAATCACTATCAAAGTTCCAACAATATTTATAAAAAGCTATTGTATTCCCCTCATACTCAAAAGAATACACCACTTCATAAGGCGGACAATAATCGAGGCTTGTGTCATTAAGGGCACGCTCTTCTGCTTCATAAGCTTCGAAAGCTTCGTAAACATCACAAAATTTCTCGCCAACACAAGCGGCATTAGTGTTTTCCAGAATATTTGTCAAAATGTTATTGATACCAAAAATAGCTAACAAGAGTAAAATTAAACCCACAATGCAGGAAGACAAAATAATTATAATCCGTTTGTGTTTCATAATATCACCTCTAACCTTATATTAGCACATTTGTCGATTGGCGTCAACAACTTTATTTAAAGGTAATCCTTACGGGAATTGACATGTGCTAACTCACACTTATGGCTCGGCTCGATTCACGCTTATATAAAAAACAGCCCGACACTTACGCGTCTGGCTGTTTTTGGTGGAGATGGCGGGAATCGAACCCGCGTCCGAAAATCGATTGCCACGGCTTTCTACGGGTGTAGTTGCTGTATTAAAAGTCCCTGTAGGCTCTCCCAACAACAGGATAGCTTAAAGGCAAGCCTCAGATTGATGACAGAGACCGAGACACTTCTCTGTTCACCTTTACCGCTAATCGACGCCTTATCCTATGTCGCGGTGGTCATAGGTAAGACGAGCAGCATTAAGCTGCTAAGGCAACTTTATTGTTGTCGTTTATTTTTAAGTTTACAGTTTTTAAAGCGTGACCTGCAACCGCTACCCGCTTACCGAGGGTCTCAACCCCCGTCGAAGCCATTGCATCCCCATATAGGGCAATGTCAACAGACATTGCAGTTATATATCATCTTCGATGATGTGATATTCGCCTTGCGGCAAGTGATATTTTGCTTAGCAAATATTGTGGTGGCACGCTTAGGCGTGCGATTATGAATATCAAATTATATTATATACAATTTGATTACTAATTATTCAAAAAAACTTACCTCTGATTTTCTTTAAGTGCTCTTTCGATGTCGCGTTTTGCACTGCGTTTTGCGGCATCCTCACGCTTATCATAGAGCTTTTTGCCCTTGCAAAGTCCTACCTCAACCTTTACCTTACTGCCTGAAAAATATACAGCAAGAGGAATTAAGGTATAGCTTTGCTGTTTTATAAGTGAGAAAAGCTTTTCAATTTCCCTTTTATGCATCAGAAGCTTTCGTACACGCATAGGGTCTTTATTAAAAATATTGCCCTGCTCGTAGGGAGAAACGTGCATGCCATTTACGAAAATCTCACCCTGAACTATAGAGCACCAGCTGTCCTTAAGGTTAAGTGCACCCTTGCGGATAGACTTGACCTCGGTGCCGAAAAGCTCGATACCCGCCTCGTACTTTTCCTCTACAAAATAGTCGTGGTAGGCTTTTTTGTTCTGGGCAACAATTTTAACACTTGTCTTTGTCACATTTCACTCCTGCCTTCCAACGCCTTTGTAAGTGTAACTCCGTCGGCATATTCAAGGTCACTTCCTACAGGAATACCAAAAGCAAGCCTTGTAACCTTTATTCCAAGTGCTTTTAAAAGCTTTGAAAGGTACATTCCTGTAGCCTCGCCCTCTACAGTGGAGTTTGTGGCAATAATAACCTCAGAAACCTCTTCATTGTTTACTCTGGCTAAAAGCTCCTTTATATAAAGCTCGTTGGGACCAACACCGTTTAAGGGCGAAATCGCACCATGAAGCACGTGATAAGTACCCTTGTACTCTCTGGTATTTTCAATGGCAATCGCATCTCTGGGAGTTTCCACAACGCAGATTACAGAATGGTCGCGGTTGAGGCTACTGCACACAGGGCACTGGTCAGAATCAGAAAAATTACAGCAGGTTTTGCAGTATTTAATCTTTTCGTGAGCCTCTGTTATAGCTGTTGCGAACTCCTCAGCTTCTGCCTTGGAAAGGCCAAGCACGTGATAAGCAAGCCTTTGGGCAGTTTTACTGCCGATACCGGGCAAAGACTCAAACTGCTCTACAAGCTTTGTCAAAGGTACTACGTTATATGCGTCCATCAGAACAAACCGGGGATGTTAAGCCCGCCGAAACCGCCGGAGATTGCACCCAACTTCTCTTCTTTTTCCTGATTAGCGGCTCTTAAAGCCTCGTTTACTGCTGCCATAACAAGGTCAGAGAGCATCTCGACATCTTCGGGGTCAACTACATCGGGAGAAATCTCGATAGACTTAACTTCCATTTTGCCTGTTGCAACTACCTTTACTGCGTTGCCGCCTGCGGTAGCGGTGTATTCTTTCTCTTCAAGCTCGGCTGTGGTAGCTTCCAAGTCGCTCTGCATCTTCTGAGCCTGCTTTGCAAGGTGCTGTAAATTTGTAGCACCGCCTGAGCCGTAGCCCTGAGGTAATCTTGCTTTCATAATTTATTTCTCCTTTAAACTAAATTAATTTTCTAAAATTTCAATATCGCTTTCTTTAAGCTCTGCTATAAGCTCCTCTAAGGGGTCTTTTTTTTCTTGCTTTTCTTCGGCTCTTTTATAAGGGCCTAATATATACCGCTTACCTGTAATTTCCTGCACAGCATTTCTTAAGTTTTCACGCTGAGAGGAATTCTGCAGAAGCTTGAAGGGAATATCGGTCTTTGCATCAATTAGCAAATAATCGCCGCTGGCATAAGCAGTAGTACCCTCGAAGGATGATGCTATTACCCTTGAATACTGCTTAAGGTTGTCAACAACCTCGGGCCAGCTTTTAAGAGGCTTGGCATCAGCCATTATCGCCGCCATATCCACAGGTTCACGCTTGAGAGCCTTTGGAGGCTGAGCTTTTATTTCTGTTTTTGGCTCGGCTTTTACAGCCTCATAAGGCTTAGGAGTTGAAAGGGGCACAGGCTTTTCTTCCTTTTGGGGAATTACTGAAGGCTTAGCCTCTTCTTTTTTCTCCTCCGACTTCTCTTCCTTTGGCTCTGTATATACAGGCTGAGGGTTTGAACCTAAAAGCTTAATTGTTTTCTCCAAAGCGGAAATTCGTGTAAGAAGTGCTTCGGTAGAAGCATCAAGCTCTGGAGCACTTAGCTTTACCAATGCAATTTCAAGCTCGGTGCGGTTGTCTGCTCCCTTGCCCATTCGCTCAAAAGCTTTACCCAAAACGTCCATAGCATAGACAATATCAGCAAGCGAAAGCATCTGAGCCTGGTCAAAAGCTATTTCATACTCGTTGTCGGAAAGCACAACCAAATCTCTTGGGTTTCGTACGGATTTTATCATCATAAGACTGCGGAAATGGTTGATAATTTCGTCGCACAGCCTCATCATATCTTTACTTTCAGAGTGAAGCTTATTAAGAGTAGACAAGGCTCGCTCGGTGTTTTTATTAACGCAGGAGCTGACAATATCCAAGAGACTTTCTTTTCCTGCAAGACCTGCGGCACGACGTACAATGTCGGCGTCAACACTTGACGAAATACCTATGCACCGGTCGAAAAGCGAAAGTGCATCACGCATTGCACCGTCTGCAATTACCGCAATTAAAAGTGCGGCTTCGTCGGTAACGGTTGTATTTTCAAGCTCTGCAACATATTTAATGCGGCTTGCAACGTCTTGCGGCTTGATTCTATGGAAGTCAAACCGCTGGCACCTTGACATTATTGTAGCAGGCAGCTTGTGGACTTCGGTAGTCGCTAAAATAAAAATAACGTGTTGTGGCGGCTCCTCAAGAGTTTTAAGAAGTGCATTGAATGCTTCGTTGGTGAGCATGTGCACCTCATCGATGATAAATACTCTGTACGAACCACGCTCGGGAGTATACGAAACCTTTTCGATAACATCTCTGATATCGTCAAGTCGGCGATTAGAGGCGGCGTCCATTTCAATTACGTCAAAGATCTCGCCGTTTTCGATACCCTTACAGATTTCACACTGACAACAAGGATCTCCCTCATTAGGAGAAAGGCAGTTAACCGCCTTCGAAAGAATCTTTGCACAGGTGGTTTTGCCTGTGCCGCGGGTACCTGTAAAAAGATAAGCATGGTTTACCCTGCCGCTTTTAAGCTCGTTTTTAAGGGTAACGGTAACCTGAGGCTGACCTACAACGTCATCGAAAACCTTAGGTCTGTATTTTCTGTATAATACTCTGTAGGTAGACAAAGCTCCACCGCCTTTCGCTTAGAATGAGTGGGTCTAAATAAAAAATGCAAGCTAAACGCATCATTTACATAAGTGAACGACAGACTTACTGTATCGCAACAAGAGAACTGCTTAATGCTGCTCGGTTCCCCGCCTGACATGATTCACAGACCTTATTCGTACAGGGCCTGCCGTTCACTTATATAAACGAAAGCAAAGAGCTTGCATTCATTCATGATTTGACCGAATATGCAAACTGCGTATCAAATCTTAGTTATTATACCACAACAAAACCTTAAAAGCAATAGGATTTTTACTCAGATTTTGTAAAAGAATTAAATTTTTGTATATGATTTTAGGCTTATGTGTGCTATAATTATTAAATAAATTATTTTCGGAGTAAATTATGAGAGAAATATCTGCAAATACGATTACAGAAACCATAAAAAGACTGTGCATTGAGGCAAACTGCAATCTGCCAACGGATATGAAGCTTTGTATTGAACAGAGCTTTGAAACTGAGCCTTGGCCGCAAGCCAAAGATATTCTTTGCAAAATCATAGAAAACTATAACATTGCCGAAAAAGAGCACAAACCCATTTGCCAAGACACAGGTGCGGCATGTGTCTTCATTAAAATTGGGCAAGACGTACATATTAACGGCAATCTTACTGACGCAATCAACGAAGGTGTGCGTCAGGGATACCGCGAAGGTTTTTTAAGAAAAAGTATGGTCGGCGACCCTTTAAAAAGAGTTAACACAAACGACAACACTCCCGCCATGATTTACTACGACATCGTAGAGGGCGACAAAGTGGAAATCACCGTTGCACCCAAGGGATTTGGCAGTGAAAATATGAGCAGAATTAAGATGCTTAAACCCTCTGACGGAGTCGAAGGTGTTATAGACTTTGTAGTTGAAACCGTTGAAAAAGCAGGTTCTAACCCTTGTCCGCCCATTGTAGTAGGTATAGGCATTGGCGGCACCTTTGACAAATGTGCCTTGCTGGCAAAGCAGGCACTTTTAAGAACCGCCGACAGCGTTAACCCCATTCCCTATTATGCTGAGCTTGAAAAAAGCCTGCTTAACAAAATCAATGCTCTGGGCATCGGGCCACAGGGCTTTGGCGGCAAAACCACAGCTTTAGCTGTTAATATCGAGGCCATGCCCACCCATATTGCTGGACTTCCTGTAGCTGTCAACATCAACTGCCACGTTACAAGACACGTTAAGGAGGTAATATAAATGGAAATTAAAATCACTTTACCTCTTACAAAAGATAAGGTTAAAGCTCTTAAGGCAGGCGACAGTTGCCTGCTTTCGGGTGTTATGTATACAGGCAGGGACGCGGCGCACAAAAGGCTTTTTGAACTGATAAATAAAGGTGAAGCTTTGCCTGTAGAGCTTAAAGACTCTACGTTTTACTTTGTAGGCCCTACTCCTAAACGAGATGGCGAGGCTATAGGCTCGGCAGGACCCACTACATCTTACCGAATGGATGCCTACAGCCCTGCTCTAATTGCTTTAGGGCAGACAGGTATGATAGGCAAAGGAAAGAGAAGTGAAGAAGTTGTTGAAGCTATGAAAACCTATGGTGCCGTTTACTTTGGTGCCATAGGCGGATGCGGAGCACTTCTTTCAAAATCCATAAAAAAATGTGAAGTCGTTGCCTACGAGGATTTAGGTACAGAGGCAATTCACAGATTAGAGGTTGTGGATTTCCCCGTGGTTGTGGTAATCGACAGCTTTGGTAACAATCTTTACGAGACAGGACGTAAAGAATATCTTAACACCCTCAAGGAGGATAAATAAATGGACTACAGAAAAGAATCCTTAAAACTGCACAATCAGTGGAAAGGTAAAATCGAGGTTAAGGCAACTGTGCCGGTTACAAATAAAGAGGAGCTTTCATTAGCATATACACCCGGCGTTGCAGAGCCGTGCTTAGAGATTCAGAAGGACGTAAACAAAAGCTACGACCTTACCCGTCGTCACAACCTTTGTGCAGTTATAACCGACGGCAGTGCTGTTTTGGGACTTGGTAATATAGGCCCCGAGGCAGGTATGCCTGTTATGGAGGGAAAGTGTGCTTTATTCAAGGCCTTTGGCGACGTTGATGCATTTCCCCTCTGTGTTAAAAGTCAGGAGGTTGACGAGTTTGTAAAAGCTGTTGAACTTATATCTCCCTCCTTTGGCGGAATTAATCTTGAAGATATTTCTGCACCAAGGTGCTTTGAAATCGAAAGAAAATTAAAAGAAAAGTGCGATATTCCCATTTTCCACGACGACCAGCATGGTACTGCTGTTGTTATTTTGGCAGGACTTTTAAACGCACTTAAGGTTGTAGGAAAGAAAAAAGAAGACGTAAAAATTGTAACCGTCGGTGCAGGTGCGGCAGGCATTGCCATTGTAAAACTGCTTTTGGCGGTTGGATTTAAAAACATTACAATGTGCGACAAACAGGGAGCTTTATATGACGGCTGTGAGGGTATGAACTGGGCACAGGCTGAAATGGCAAAGCTTACAAACCCTGAGCAAACAGGCGGTACACTTGCCGAGAAATTAGTAGGTGCAGACGTATTTATAGGTACCTCTGCCCCGGGTATTGTTACAAAAGAAATGGTTTCTGCCATGAACCGAGACGCCATTATCTTTGCCTGTGCAAATCCCACTCCGGAAATATTCCCTGATGAAGCAAAGGCAGGCGGAGCCAAAGTAATATCTACAGGCCGTTCAGATTTTCCCAATCAGATTAACAACGTGCTTGCTTTTCCCGGAATTTTCAGAGGTGCATTTGATGTAAGAGCCTCTGACATCAACGAAGAAATGAAGCTTGCGGCGGCATACGCATTGGCAGAGCTTGTTTCTGAGGATGAGCTTAGCGAAGAATACATTATGCCTGCGGCTTTTGACGAGAGAGTCGGCAAGGCTGTTGCAAAGGCAGTGGCTGATGCTGCCATAAAAACAGGAGTTGCAAGAATTTAACAGGAGATAAAGCTATGTTGGTTACAATGAAATGTCCATCTTGTGGGGCAAACTTAGAGATAGACAACACAAGAGAATTTATGTTTTGCCAGTATTGCGGAACGAAAATCGCTAACATTGCAGAAAAGGTAGAAGTTAGCGGCACTGTCACACTCGACAATTCTTCTGCAATCAATAACCTTTTGCAAAGAGGCTACGAATTTGAACGGGCTATGAAAATCGACGAAGCCATAGATTATTATAACAAAGTGCTGGACCTACAGTATGATAACAAAAACGCCAGACAAGGTATTGCAAGATGCAATATGATTATTACCGCCCCCAATGTGTTTATATCCTTTAACGCATTAAACAATGGATTGGTCCTGCAAACCTCAATTGATAACGGACTAATCACAAAATACAGAAGCGGCAGCACAACTGCCTTTACCCTACCTTTAGGCAAGCACACCATTAAATTCAGAATAGGTGCACACCGTTTTGCAAGAGCAATTATGATAAATGACAGAAACACCAAAATATACGTAAGGTACACACAAGACGGCAGAAATCATATAGATATATCATTTTAAAATATAAAAAAGCTCGGATGCACCATGCATCCGAGCTTTAATAATTTAAGTTTAAAATTATCTGTTGTTGATGATTTTTGTAAGCTCAACGGGGTCAACAATTTTGCCATCCTTATAAACACGCATATTGCCGGAAGCAATTTCGTCGATAAGGATAACTTCGTCATTATTGTAGCCGAACTCAAACTTAATATCCCAAAGGTCTAAGCCGAGAGTCTTAAGGTCGTCAGCAACAATCTTTGTAATTGCAAGAGTCTGAGCCTTCATGCTCTCGAACATCTCGGGAGACATAACGCCTAAAGCTGCAAGGCCTTCGCCTGTAACGAGAGGATCGCCTAAAGCATCGTTTTTGAATGTGCACTCAACGTAGCCGCCCTCTAAAACTGTGCCATCCTCGATATACTCGCCGTAGCGACGGATAAAGCTGCCTGTAGCAACTAAACGGCATATAACTTCAAGACCATGACCGAACACTGTAGCAGGAAGAACCTCCATAGTAGCGTCATCAAGGTTAGCAGAAACGTAATGAGTTTTGATGCCAGCCTCTTTGAGAAGCTCGAAATAATGGATAGATGTCTGAAGGTTTGCCTTACCGATACCATCGATTGTAAGACCTACACTATTCTCACCGGGATCAAAAACGCCGTCTTTGCCTGTGCAGTCGTCCTTGAACTTAAGCATTACGTTGCCATTTTCAAGTGAGTAAACATCTTTTGTTTTGCCCTGATAAACTAATTTCATTGGAAGCACTCCTTTTGTAATAAAAATACTTTTATATTTTATCACACTTTTTTACGTTTGTATAGATAAAATTTGATGATTGATTTTAAATTTTTCTTTTTTACTTTTATATAAAAACCACAAA
>JAFUPE010000044.1 GCA_017481395.1 Ruminococcus sp.
AAGATGGAACTCAAACTCAGGGCCGATAATCATCTGATCGGCAATGCCTGTTTCTTTCATATACTCCTGTGCACGAATAGCAACATTTCTGGGGTACTGGTCGAAGGGTCTGTTTTCCTCGCCTACTGCACCGATAATGCAAACATCGCCTGTCATTGTGAGAGTATTCTCAACAAAGGGGTCAATCTGAGCAGATGCAAGGTTGGGGATAAACACCATATCGCTCTTCTCAACAGCGGCAAAGCCGTAGTTGGAGCCGTCAAAGCCGATGCCATAGGTCATTGTGTCCTCGGTAAGACGGGCAGTAGGGATTGTGATGTGTCTCCAACGGCCGTTGATGTCAATCATCTTGAAATCAATCATCTTAATGGAGTTTTCTTTGCAGAAGCTCTGAACTTCCTGAACTGTCTTAAACATATATATGCCTCCTATAAAAATTCGGGTTTACATAACGAATATATCACAAAATTATATTATCCGTCAATAAAAATCTTAAATCTCGGAAACCTGCTGTTGAGTAATGCACTTAATGCCCTCTTTAAGCAGAAGCTCGGTTACTTTATCGTTGTCGTCAACACGAAGCACAACATAGGCGTGGTGAGGTGTTGCACCATTGAAAGCATACATATACTCAACATTGATGCCGCCCTCTGAAAGCACCCTTACAACTGTAGCCAAAGCACCGGGCTCGTTTCTAAGCCTTGCACCTACTACGGCTGTTTCGGTAACGATGCAGTTTTTGCTTCTTAAAACTGCAAGTGCCTTGTCTGTGTCGGAAACGATAAGCCTTAAAATACCGAAATCCTGAGTATCGGCAATAGACATAGCGCGAAGGTCGATTTTTTCTTTAGCAAGGGTGTCTGTAATTTCTACAAGTGAGCCCTTTTTATTTTCAACGAAAACTGAAATCTGGCGGATAGACATTATTTCTTACCTCCTAAAAGTTTTCTCTTGTCCTCAACACGAACTGCCTTGCCCATACTTCTTTCTATAGAATTAGGAGCCACCAGCTTGACATTTGCAGAAATGCCGAGAAGCGAGCGAAGCTCAGCCTCAAGCTTTTCTTCGTTTTTCTTGATAACGGCAATTGTATCTGAGAACATATCCTCGTTCATCTCAACATGAACATCTAAGGTGTCTGTATTGTTAACTCTGTCAACATAAATCTTGTAGTTGGGAGAATAACCCATCTTAAGTAACACTGTCTCAATCTGAGAGGGGAACACATTAACTCCGCGGATAATGAGCATATCGTCTGACCTTCCCATAGGCTTTGACATTCTTACAAAGGTTCTGCCGCAGGCACAGGGCTCGGTGTTAACCACGCCGATGTCTCTTGTGCGGTAGCGGATAAATGGACAGCACTCCTTGGTAATGCAGGTGAACACAAGCTCGCCAATCTCGCCGTTGGGAATAACCTCGCCCGTGTCGGGATTTATGGTTTCAATAATAAAGTGGTCCTCGTTTACATGCATACCTGCCTGCTCACTGCACTCGTAAGAAACACAAGGGCCCATAATCTCGGTAAGGCCGTAAACATCATAAGCCTTGATGTCTAAAAGCTCTTCTATCTGCTGACGCATTTCCTCTGTCCAAGGCTCAGCACCGAAAATACCCGCCTTGAGAGACAGGGTTTTGGGGTCAACGCCCTTTTTCTTAAGTGTCTCGCCGATATACATTGCGTAAGAAGGAGTACAGCAAAGCACTGTAGAGCCGAAATCCTGAAGGATTGTAACCTGTCTGTCGGTGTTGCCCGAGGAAACAGGAATGGCAGTAGCACCAAGCTTTGTAGCACCGCCGTGAAGACCAAAGCCTCCTGTAAAAAGGCCGTAGCCGTAGGAAACATGAACAAAGTCATTCTCGTCAGCACCAACTGCACAAAGCTGACGGGCGGCGATGTCGTCCCACACATCGAGGTCGTTTCTTGTGTAGCCTACTACAATCTGCTTACCTGTTGTGCCCGAAGACGCGTGAAGTCTTACCACATCTTTAGTAGGCACAGCAAAAAGCCCGTAGGGATAGTAGTCTCTTAAGTCCTGCTTTACGGTGAAAGGAAGCTTGTGCAAATCCTCAACACCCTTGATGTCGTCAGGTGTAACGCCTGCTTCTTCCATTCTCTTGCGATAAGGCTCAACATTTTCGAAAACACGCTTGACTGTTTTAACAAGTCTCTCTTCCTGAATAGCCTTAATCTCTTCCCGTTAGGCAGTTTCAATTTCCTTTTGCCAATACTTTTCTGCCATTTTAAAGCACCTTGCTTTCATTATATAAAATTTAATGGGATTACATATTAATAATTATATCCAAGCTCAAAAGACTTTTTGTTAAGCTCTACAAATCTCTCTGCAACTGTGGTTTCGATAGCCTCAATCCACTTGTCGTAGGAAATGTCGAAGTACTTTGCCAGTCTGCCCATAAGCACAATGTTAACAGCCTTGGCGGAGCCTGCCTCGGTTGCTAATGAAAGA
>JAFUPE010000045.1 GCA_017481395.1 Ruminococcus sp.
CGAACCGGCGGTCTCCAGGGCCACAACCTGGCGCTTTAACCAACTAAGCTATAGTCACCATATGGCGCGCCAACAGGGACTCGAACCCCGGACCTACTGCTTAGAAGGCAGTTGCTCTATCCTGCTGAGCTATTGACGCGTATGAGGCTGTGAAAAATCACAGCCTGATTATTATATATTAATATGAAGATTTTGTCAATACTTTTAACACCAACAAATTAACGGAAATTAAAAGATTTTTAAAAAAATAATAAATAAAATGACGAAAATCAGTTTTTGAGGCTCTGCATAGGTGCAGGAATTCTGCCACGGCGGTTGATAAATTTTGCAGGCGAGCCGTTTCTGACGGGCATTACAGGACCGTATCCAAGAAGTCCGCCAAAATCGAGGGTATCCCCTACACCCTTACCGATGGCAGGAATAAGACGTACAGCAGTAGTCTTTGAATTAACCATACCGATTGCGGCCTCGTCTGCGATAATCGCAGATATAACCTCGGGGGTAGTATCGCCGGGAATGATAATCATATCAAGACCAACAGAGCAAACTGCAGTCATGGCTTCAAGCTTTGTAATATCAAGGGCACCTACCTCGGCGGCGTGAATCATACCAGCGTCCTCAGAAACAGGAATAAATGCACCTGAAAGACCGCCAACATGAGAAGAAGCCATTACACCGCCCTTCTTAACTGCGTCATTAAGAAGAGCTAAGGCAGCAGTTGTGCCATGGCAACCGCAGACCTCTAAGCCCATTTCCTCCAAGATATAAGCTACAGAGTCGCCTACAGCAGGTGTGGGTGCAAGAGAAAGGTCGACAATACCAAAGGGCACGCAAAGACGCTTAGAAGCCTGCTGAGCTACAAGCTGACCCATTCTGGTAATCTTAAAAGCAGTACGCTTGATTTCGTCAGCAACCTGACTTAAGTCATAGCCGTCACACTTGGTAAGTGCGGCACGAACAACACCAGGGCCTGAGACACCAACATTGATAACACAGTCAGCCTCGCCAACACCATGAAATGCACCAGCCATAAAGGGATTATCCTCCGGCGCATTACAGAAAACTACAAGCTTAGCGGCACCAAGGCAGTTATTATCTGCAGTAAGCTCGGCAGCAGATTTAATAGCCTGACCCATCATCTTGACAGCATCCATATTAATACCAGCTTTTGTGGAGCCGATATTAACAGAAGAGCAAACCTTTTTAGTCTCGGCAAGTGCCTGAGGAATGCTTTCTATAAGTGCAAAGTCACCTGCGGCAAAGCCTTTCTGAACTAATGCTGAGTAACCACCGATAAAGTCAACACCTAAGGTTGCGGCGGCTTTGTCGAGAGTATGAGCAAACTTTACCACACCACTGTTCTGACAAGCGGCGGCAATATTTGCAATGGGAGTTACTGAAATTCGCTTATTAATAATAGGAATACCGTATTCACTTGAAATATCATTGGCGGTTTTAACAAGGTCCTCAGCGTAACGGCAAATTTTATCATACACCTTATCGCAGGCTTTGTTAATATCGCTATCGATACAGTCGAGTAAGCTGATGCCCATAGTAACTGTGCGGACATCAAGATGCTCGTTATCTATCATATTTATGGTTTCTAATATATCTTTGGTTTCTAACATTTTTTACCTCAAATCTTATGCATGCTATTGAAGATATCCTCATGCATAATGTGAATTTTTGTGCCTATAGACTGCCCAAAGGCATCAAAATCAGCGTTGAGCTTTTCAAACGAAGGAACGTTTGCACGGTCAAGCTCTACAAGCATTACCATAGCGAACATATCCTGCAGAACGCTCTGAGTAACCTCAACAACGTTCATGTTACGCTCTGCACAAAATGTAGATACCTTTGCAAGAATGCCAACGGTATCTTTGCCTAATACTGTAACAACTGCTTTCATAATATGTATGCTCCTTTCAAAAGCAGAAAATTCACTTAATTATAAAGTTTTTGCGAAATTCTTAAGATATTCTCTTAATGTATCGCCGATTTCGGTATGGGTAAGGCCGATTTCGATAGCTGCCTGCATAATACCGAACTTGTTACCTATATCATAGCGGGTGCCGGTATACTCGACGGCTGTCATACCCTCAGTAATCGCAAGCTCACGCATAGCATCAGTAAGCTGAATTTCGTTTTTAGCACCGGGCTTGGTGTGAGCAAGAATATCAAAAATCTCGGGAGGCAGTACGCATCTGCCGAGAATTGAATATAACGAAAGAACATCTTCGTCACGCTGAGGCTTTTCTATCATATCGGTACATTTAAAAATGTTGCCCTCGATATTATCAACCTTAACAGAGCTGTAATTACGGATAGCCTGCTTGGTAACAGGCTTAATACCTAAAACACCCTTACCATATGTACCGTAAGCATCTATAAGCTCTTTGGTAGCAGGTTTTTCGCCTCCTACAACAACATCGTCACCATAAAGTACCGCAAAAGGCTCGCCGCATACAAAGGACTTTGCCTTACTTATAGCGTGACCGAGACCCAAGGTATCAATCTGGCGTATGTAATGGATGTTTGCAAGCTTGTCCAAATCCTTGATGGTTGAAAGCAAGTCATCCTTGCCGTCTTTCTCCAGAATACCCTCAAGTACGGGAGCCTTGTCGAAATGGTCTTCGATAAAGCCTTTGCCTCGATTTGTAATGATAAGTATATCAGTAATACCTGAAGCGGCGGCTTCCTCTACAATGTACTGGATTGCAGGCTTGTCAACAATAGGAAGCATTTCCTTGGGCATAACCTTGGTTGCAGGCAAAACTCTTGTGCCTAATCCTGCAGCGGGAATAACAGCTTTTGTAATTTTCATAATAATACCTCGTTAATTTCAAAATCAAATTTAACTTAAAAACCTTGGTAAATATAAAATAATATAGTAAGAAGCTAAAAGGCTTAACGCCAAAGGAACATTAACACCACCCTTGGTGTTAAGCTTTGTATCAACTTCCTGCTGAGAAGCTGAGGTGTTTTTAATTTTAACTACTGATTTAATTGTATGCTTATAATACCATCGGTTGCCAAAAATGCCGCAAAGGACTCTGATTAAAATCATAAGCAGAGAAATTGTGGTTGAGGCAATGCAGATTACAAGCTGCTCTGTATTTAAAGAGGCGAAAAAGTCACCCAAAGCTCCGTAAACATTTAATCCGTAATTTGCAGTCATATTTGTAAGCATTTCGTTATAGAGCTCTCCGACTGTAACGACGACCTCTTTATGGTAGATATTCATATAAAGGTCTGCAAAAGTAAGCAATGCAAGTAATAGAGTAAAAACCGCACCTAACTTATACATTTTTCGGTAAAGCATCCAACCGCCGCCGAAAATAAAACCAACAAAAGAGAATCTGGTTCTTCCCTTCTCTTTAAGCTGTTTAAACTGAGGAACGTAATAAGCAGTCGAGGTTTTTACAAATTTTGCAGCTTCTCCAGCCTTTACACCTTCGCCTAAATCCTCGTCAGCATTAACACCGCCTAAGGGGTCCATAACAAATGCTGTACCAAAGCCGCCTTGGGGATTTTGCGAGTTTTCGTGCTGGGGCGGCACAGAGTAAGTGTTATGCTGTACACCTACAGGTTTACCGCAGGAATTGCAAAATCTGCTGTCGGCAGGATTTTTAGCCCCGCAAAACGAACATACAAGTTCATCCTGCTCGGTACTGTTAACCTCGCATTCACGTTGGTAGTCGTAATTTTCGCGGTGTCTGTTTAAATTAACGCAATTACCCTTTTCTTCATAGCAATCTCTGTGGTGAGGTGTGCCGCATATGGGACAAACTACCACGTCGTCGCCTTTTTCAAAGGGCTTATTGCAAACGGGACACACGTGTCCTTTATAATCCATTATAATCACCTTTTAGTATTATAACAAATAATATCCCTTAAATCAACAAAATTATTTGACAGTTTAACAAAGATATTATGTTTACATTTTATGGAGTTTGCGGTATAATATTATGAGTATGATTAAAAGAGAGGTATTTTTATGCTTCAGTTTGAGGAATTAAAGCTAAGACTTGAGGGCTCTAAGGCTGATATCGACGATTTAGCAGACGCTTTAGGATTAAAAGCTATGCGTTCGGAAATCGAACAGCTTGAGCACAGGGCGGCTGAGCCGGGCTTTTGGGATGACCTTGAGAATTCTCAGAAGGTACTTCAGCGTACAAGTAACCTTAAGGCAAAGGTTGAAGAATACGAAAAGCTTAGTTCTCTTTACGAGGATACAATAACACTTATTGAGCTTGCAAACGAAGAAGAAGACGAGAGTCTTTATGAAGAAGCGGTTTCCGACGTAGAAAATGTTGAGAAAAGCGTTGCTAAGCAAAGACTTCAGACACTTTTAACAGGTGAATACGACAAAAACAACGCCATTCTTACATTTCACGCAGGTTCAGGCGGAACAGAAGCTCAGGACTGGGCACAGATGCTTTACAGAATGTATACACGTTGGGCTCAGGCTCATGGCTTTAACGTTAAAGAGGTTGACTATCTTGACGGAGACGAGGCAGGACTTAAGAGCGCTGTACTTTTAATTGAGGGAGAAAACGCTTATGGCTACCTTAAGAGCGAAGCAGGCGTTCACCGCTTAGTAAGAGTTTCACCTTTTGATTCTGCAGGAAGACGACACACCAGCTTCTCTTCCTTAGAGGTTATGCCCGAAATCGAAGAGGACACTTCAGTCGTAATTCCGCCCGAAGAAATCAAAATGGACGTTTACCGTGCATCTGGTGCAGGCGGTCAGAAGGTTAACAAAACCTCTTCGGCTGTTCGTCTTACTCATATTCCCACAGGTATTGTTGTTGCTTCTCAGGTTGAGCGAAGCCAGTATCAGAACCGAGACGTAGCTATGAAGATGCTTATTTCAAAGCTGGTTGAGATTAAAGAACAGCAACATCTTGAAAAAATTTCTGACATCAAGGGTGTACAGAAGGAAATCACATGGGGCAGCCAGATAAGAAGCTACGTGTTTATGCCCTACACTATGGCTAAAGACCACCGTACAGGCTTTGAAACAGGTAACATTCAGGCAGTTATGGACGGCGACTTAGACGGCTTTATCAATGCTTATCTTAAGGCTTTAAGCCAAGGCGAAATTCAAAATAACTAATTTTTAGAAAGAAGAATATATATGAAATATCTTGTAATGCTGTGCGACGGTATGGCAGACGAGCCAAGTGCTATACTTAACGGCAAAACACCTATGGAGCTTGCAAACAAACCTATGATGGAAAAGCTTGCAAAAAACGGCGAGGTAGGCTTAGCAAGAACTGTAGAAGACGGCATGAGCCCGGGCTCAGACGTTGCTAACTTGGCGGTACTCGGTTATGATGCTAAGAAATACTACAGTGGACGTTCTCCTCTTGAGGCGGCAAGTATCGGCATAGACCTTAAGGACAGTGACGTTACATTCAGATGCAACCTTGTAACCCTTAGTGACGAGGAAAATTATGAGGATAAAACTATTCTTGACTACTGTGCTGATGATATCTCGACAGAAGAAGCAAGGAAGATTATCGAGACAGTTGAAGCTGAGCTTGGCAACAGCGAGTTTAAGTTTTATTCAGGCGTTTCTTACAGGCATTGTCTTGTCTGGGACAAGGGAAATCCTAAGCCCGGCAAGCTTACTCCTCCTCATGATATTACAGGCAAAGCCATTAAAGAATATTTACCTACAGATGAGGCAAAAGAAAAGCTTCTGCCTTTAATGGTAAAGAGCTATGAGTTCTTAAAGGACCATCCTGTTAATAAAGAAAGAGAAACACGTGGCAAAAGGCCTGCCAACTCTATCTGGCTTTGGGGCGAGGGTACTAAACCTTTGCTTGACAGCTTCGAG